>JAYTZB010000748.1:0-10348 GCA_043742085.1 Polyangiaceae bacterium | reverse complement strand
CTGCCGTCTTCCACTCCTCGCTGATGCGCGCGGCGAGCGCCGGGAACGTCACGATCGTCTTTCCGTCCGTGCCGACCTTCGTGCGGCTCGGCTCGCGCGGGACCTCGGCGGTGCGCACGACGGTGGCGCCTTCCTTCCACACGAGGACGAACTTCGACGGGTCGGTGGACTGCACGTGGAGCCGCGCCTCGGGCTTGCACGGCGCGCCGGATGCATCGGTGCACGGCGGGACATCGGTGGCCTGCCCGGGCACGTTCGCATTCGCATCGATGCGCGAGGACTGCACCCACACCGCAGTGATGAGGAGAAACGAGATGGTCACCATGAGGAGGTCGATCATCGGGATCATGTTGATCTCCGTATCGACCGACCTACGTCCGCCCTTGCCGCCGCCGTCGACATTCACTCCGCCCATGATCAGGACCTCCGCAGCTCAGGCTGCGAAGGGGTGACTCCGCCCCTGCGTGAAAGTTCCCCGAGCCCTCGAAGTGCCGCTCGGGGCAGAAAGGTTCCGCGCAGGCGGATGGGGGGCAGATGCTAGGATCGAGGGTGTGAAGGGCGGGGCAACGTCGTCGATCGGTCCGGTCGCCCTCGCGGCGATGGCGCTGTTTTCCGGCCTCGTGCCGGTCGCCGCCTGCTCGTCGACGACAGTGGCTGGCGCGCCCATCGCGGCCGATGCCGCCGACGGGGTCGACGCGGAGGACGATGCCGCCGACGCCGACGTCGACGCGGCGCGCGTGAAGGGGTGCCCGGGGGAGACCCCGGCGACCTACGCGTGGCAACCGCCCGTCGCCGCGCAGCTCACGGCGTGCACCGAGGCGGATCTGTCGAAGCTCGCGTCCGCCATCGCGCAGAAGGCGCTCGTCACCGACGGCGACATCGCCGCCGCGCTCGGTCCGTCATGCGCAGCGTGCGCGGTCGGTCGCGTGTCCGACGATCACTGGCGAGCCGTCGTCGGCGGTCACGAGGGATACATCGGCAACGTGGGCGGCTGCGCGATCCTCCTCGGCGCCAACGCGATCTGCGGCGCCGCCATCGATCGCCTCTCGACGTGCCTCATCGCCGGCTGCGATGGCTGCGCAGATCGCAAGGCGCAGGATGCGTGCGCCGATCAGCTCACCACCGTGGACGGCGCCTGCGCGCCCGCGCTCGCGACCATGCGCAAGCAGTGCCCGGCCAAGACGCTGGTATCGGCGTTCGACACGAACGGCGTGTGTCAGTCGTTCGTCGCCACGATCCGTCTCTTCTGCGGGCCGCGCGCTCAGGACGGTGGCTGAGACGGCTGAGACGGCCGAGACGCTTGGCGCGCCTGGGAATCGAGCGTCGTGCGGATCTCGTCGAGCGAGGGCCGGTCGTTGCGGTCGTGGGAGAGCATGCGGCGGACGAGCGCGAGGAGCGGCGCAGGCACGGCCGGGACGCGCTCGGCGAGATCGACGATCTCCCTCCGTTGCAGCGCGCGCACGATCTGTCCGAAGGACTTGCCGGAGACGGGGCGCTCGCCAGAGAGACACTCGTAGGTGACCACGCCGAGCGCCCATACGTCCGCACGCGCGTCCACGTCGCGCTCTCCGTAGATCTGCTCGGGCGCCATGTAATGCGGCGTCCCGAGGATGAGGCCGCTCTCGGTCATCCACCCCGACATGGCGAGATCGAAGCCGGCGGTGAGCTTTGCCATGCCGAAGTCGAGGAGCACCACGCGACCGTCGTTGCAGAGGAAGACATTCTCGGGCTTGAGGTCGCGATGCACGACCCCTCGCTCGTGTGCCGCGCGGGTGGCCTCCACGAGCGGCACGAGGACCGCGATCGCCTCGTGGAGCTCGAGATGCGTCGCGCGTCCGAGGCGGGCACCCAGGCTCTCGCCCTCGAGGAGATCCATGACCAGGACGACGTCGTCTCCGACGAGGACCACCTCCTTCACGTCGAGGATGCCAGGATGCTCGAAGGACTGCATCACCTCGGCCTCGCGCAGGAAGCGCTTCTTGTCGGCGGCGCTCACCTCCTTCAAGAGCTTGAGCGCGACCACCGCGTCCCCGGCACGCTCGTCACGAGCGGCCCAGACTACGCCCATGCCGCCCTCGCCCACGAGGCGCTCGAGCCGGAAGCGATCGCCGAGACGGTCTCCGGGCGAGAGTCGCGACGCCGTGACGTGGCGGGAGAGGTCGACCTCGGTCGGCTGGAGAGCAAGGTCCGGAGGCGCATCGCTCGCGACCATGGCGAGGAGCTCGAGGCATGTCGGACACACGTCGAGATGCCGCTCGACCTCGGCGCGCTGCTCCTTCGGCATGCGATGCTCGAGGAGGCCCAGCAGGTCGTTCTCGTCGAGGTGCTCCACGCCTCGCAAGATACGCTACCTTCGGGGCGATGCGATCAGGTGAGCCGCTACGCGGACGGATCGCCGAGGCGCGGCGTGCTCTTCCCACGATCACGCTCGGCGACGAGGACCTCGAGTTGCACGTCGCTCGCTGGTCGGCGGCGGCGGAGAGCGGAGACGTCGAGGTCGCCGACCTCGTCCTCGCGCGCGCGTGTGCGGCGGGCGAGGCGACCGCGCTCGCGTACTTCGACGCCACGTACGGTGGCGACATGGTCGCGGCGCTCTCGACGTTCCGCGCCGATCGCGACTTCATCGACGAGGTGCTCCAGGCGGTGCGCGAGAAGCTGTTCGTCGGCGCCTCACCGAAGATCCTCGATTATGCCGGCCGCGGGTCGCTGCGCGCATGGCTGCGCGCGGTGGTGGTGCGCGCGGCGTTGAACGCGCGGCGCCGTCGCATCGCCGATCCCGGGCCTTCGGCAACGGACGACGCGCTCCTCGAAGTTGCTGCGCCGGCCGGGGATCCGGAGCTCGCCGAGATCGTCACGAAGTACGGAGACGCGTACAAGCGCGCCGTGCACGAGGCGCTCGCCGAGCTGCCGCCCGAGGATCGCAACGTGCTTCGCCTGTCGCTGCTCGAGGGCCTCGGCATCGACGCCATTGCGCGCATCTATGCCGTCCATCGAGCGACGGTGGCGCGGTGGGTCGGAAGAGCGCGCGAGGCGGTGGTCGAGGGCGCACGACGCCGGCTCGGCGAGAGCACGCGGCTCGACGAGGCCGAGGTCGCGAGCATCGCGCGCGCGTGCCGCACGACGCTCGATCTGAGCCTCGTTCGGGCGCTCGAGCGTCCATGAAGTGCCTTGAATTATGGCGATCCGAGGAAAGTGACGGGGGCTGACCGAAATCGGTGCGACTTCTCCTGGGGGGCCGTGTCTTGGCGGCGGGCAGCAATCGCGCTGCTTCTTCCCCGCAAGACCAGGACCTCCCATGAACATCGCTCGCATCGCCTCGCTCTCGTCTTCCGTGCTCCTCGCCGTCGCGGTCGCCGCATGCTCCTCGGACGGGACGCCCTCGACCTCCGGCGGCACGAGCGGCACCAGCGGCGGGACGAGCGGCGGCAACACCTCGGGTGGCACGTCGGGTGGCAACACCTCGGGCGGGACGAGCGGCGGGACGTCCGGCGGGACCACCTCCGGCGGCACGTCGGGCTCGTCGACCAAGAGCTGCTCGTCGGCGGCGCTGAACGGACGCTGCCTCGAAGGGCCGAGCAAGGGAAAGTCGTGCTGCATGCCCGACGACAGCACCACCTGCGATCCCGGGACCGACTGCGATTCCGTCTGCGAGTTCTGCAAGTAGCCCGCGCGGGACGTCAGCGCGCGTCGCGCGCGCACCGGAAGCCGACGAGCTCGCTCACCGCGAAGCGCTCGTCCTCGATGAAGCTCCGGAGCGCGGCGCGCAGCAGCGTGCCCTCGTCTCGATAGGAGCCGCCGCGAACGCTGCGTGCCACCTGGGTCTCCGGCGGATCGCGCTCGCACACCGGATCGACGAGCACGCCGGCACCCCAGCACGGCTCGTCGCCGCGCCGGAAGCGATCCGCCACGAGCTCGCGCAGGTTTCCCGCGAGATCCACCACCTCGGCCGAGCCGAGCACCACCCGATCGCGCGCGCCGCTCCCTGCGAGCGCCGGGCGCTTCGTGCTCGAGCACGTTCCACCGCCTCCGTGAACGGCGTCGCCGCAGGCCGGGAGATCGCCGCCCCACGGAAACGCGCGGCTGGCGAGCGCGCCGGCGGCGTATTCGTATTCGGCCTCGCTGGGGAGGCGCTTGCCGATCTTCGTGCAGAATGCACGCGCTCGCTGCCACGAGAGGCAGTTCACCGGGCGGTCGTCGTCCGGGCCGGGGTCGGCGGTGTAGAGGCACCCGGGCTGCGCCGCGTTTGCCTCCACCGGATCGTCGATGACGCGTGCCACGCGTGCAGCACGCATTGCCGCCACCGTGACCTCGGCGCGATCCAGGAAGTACGGTGACAGGACCACGACCCGCTCCGATGTGCCGTCGGCCTCGCGCGCGTCGAGGACGTCGAGCCTGGGGTTGCCCATCCAGAATGCGCCACCGGGAACGCAGGCCTCGTCTTCGCGTGGCGGAGACGCGCATGGAATGACACGCGCACCGGGAAAGCTGCCGACGATGCCGGGCGGCGGGCGGCCTGGTTCGACGGGCACGGGAGCCTCCAGCGAGCCTCGTGGGTGCGCGAGGTCGGCGAGCCGCAGCGTGACGGTGACCTCGACGACGCCGTCGGGGCCGATCTCGGGGAGCGCGACGGTGCTCACCAGCGTCGATGCGGGCCGAGGCTCGCCGCTCGCGGTGCCTCCGCTGCGGAAGAGGCGCACCACCGCGCGGTGACCCGGCGCTTGGACGCGAGGGAAGAACCCGAACGACGCCTCGCCGCGCGCCATGCGATCGTCGTCGAGGGCGAACTCGCGCGCGCAGCCGGCGCATGCGGCGCTTTCGCCGGGCAAGAGCACCTCGATGCGCAGGCGATCGAAGAGCGGCGTGGGCCTGTCGGATCCCACGGGACCGACGGGCGCATCGGTGGTGACGAAGATCACGAGCTGGCCCTCGGGAGGAACCACCCGCGTGCACGAGGGCGCGACAGCGGCGACCGCAAGAAGCGCGATGGCCGTGAACGCGCGCTGCAGGTGCTTCACCCCGGGTGCACGCATCGGAACCCGATGAACGATGTGGCCTTGCGCGCCGCGAGACGTGCGGTGCTCCGCACGTTGATGGCCGTCGATGCCCAAGCGCCGCCGCGAACGACGTGTGCGTCGGTCGCCGGATCGTTGCAGCTTGCATCGATACCGCGCCAGCAGGGCGCGTCGTAGGCAGCCGGTGTGTCGCGTGTCCATTCTGCGACGCCGCCGCCGAGGCCGCGGATCTTCGTCGCCGAGACGTCGCCTGGCGCGATGGGAGCGCCGGCCATGGTCACGGGACGCGGGCCGGTGCCCGCCTCCTTCTCGCAGCTGCCCGGCAAGCCGGCGAGGGTGAGGCGCCCGTAGACGGCCCGCACGCAGTCGGGGGCGTCGTCGCCCCACGGGAACGCCGCCTTGCCGGTTCGCGCGGCAGAGGTCGCTGCGTACTCCCACTGCGCCTCGGTGGGCAGGTCGCCGCCGTCGTCGAAACGCATGCAGTATGCACGAGCCGTGCGCCAGGTGATGCAGCTCGCCGCGAAGTCCTCGCGTCCTCTCGGGGCGGTACTGAACGAGCACGACGTTTCGGCGGTGGCACCCAGATCGCCATCCGTCATCCCGATCGGGTCGGGCGGCACGAACCCGTGGGTGATGGCGGCACGAAGATCGCCGACCGTGACCTCGTCGCGGTCCATCTTGAACGAGTGGACCCTCGCGATGCGCGGTGGCGTGAGGGGGAGCGTGGGATCGGGCACGACCTGGACGTCGTCGGCGCCGATCACGAAGGCGCCGCCGTCCACGCAGGGCCTCGCATCGCTGGGGAACCGGCACGCCGAGCTCGCGGCGCTGCCGGCGACGCTCCTGGTCGGCGTGGAGAGATCCGGGTCGAGCGGAGCGACCGCGACAGGCTCGAGCGTGCCTTCTCCTTCGCTGCACGATGCGAGCGCGTTCGGATCGAGCTGAGCTGCGGTCCCCGCGCACGAGCCATGCGCGATCACCACCGCGCGACCGCGCTCGCCAGGACGAAGGCGCACGAGGAGGAGGCGATCGACGGCGAGCGCAGGCTCGGGCTCGGACGCAGGCGTGACGTCGGCGCCGTTCACGACGAGCCGCGCTCCACCGAGCACGTCGCGCATGCGCCCGCCGTGGACGCGAACGCGGACGACGACATCGCGATCGCGCAGCTCGTCTGCCGCCTGCACGCTGAAGCTCGCCGGCCAGTCGCGCGGATCTCTCCGCACGATGTCTCGCGACTCGCGCCAGACGCCGGCGCCGTCGTAGAGATCGACGCGAAGTGCGGAGGCCACGAGCGGGACGGGGAGATCGGTGTCGACCACGACGACGGCCTCGCCGAGGGGCGGGAGCGTGCGGGGGGCGCAGGACGCGAGGGCGAGGGCGGACGCGAGGGCGAGCGCGGACACGAGGGCGAGCGCGGACGGGGACGAGGAGGGAGTGGTCACGGCGCGTGGAGGATCCAACCCAGGCCTCCGCCGTTCGCGGCCGGGCGTTCCGGGTCGGGCCGCGTGACGAAGTAGGTCGTGACGGTCGCGAGCGTGACGACGCTGCCGGCGATCGTCCAGAACCACCACGTCTGGGTGATCGGGGTCTTCTCCTGCACGAGGGGCGCGGAGAGCTCCACGCGTCCGCCTGCTTCGAGGACCGCGTCGGTCTCGAAGGGAACGAAGCCGGATTTGCGGACGGTGACGTGATAGCGCCCGGCCGGACGTCGCACCGTGATCGGAGACGCTCCGACGTCGACGCCGTCGACCGCCACGGCAGAGCCCGAGCGATCGGCACGTACGTCGAGCGCACCGTCGAGCCTCGCGAGGACGAGGTCGAGCGCTCCGGGTCGTCCCTTCGCGAACGTCTCGCGGCGGACCACGTCCTCGAAGCCGGGTCGCGCGAGGATCAGGACGTGGGCGCCGGGATCGAGCTCGAGCCGGAAGTTCGCGGCGGGAGGGGCGTGGCCAGGACCCGGCGCGGCGAGGCCTGCGGTCAGGGTGGGCGGCGCTCCCTCGCCGGTCGGCTCGAGCGGTCGACCGTCGACGGCGATGGTGGCCGAAGGCGGATCGAGATGGACGTCGACGGTGACGAGGATGGTGGCGATCTCCGCGAGGAACGCCTCGACGTCGCTGCGGGCCGACTCGGGGAGCGTGCCGCTGGTCGCCGCACGATCGAGCTCGCGCGTTCGCACGAGCGTGCGTCGTGCCCGTGCGTAGCTCCCGAGCGCCCGCTCGCATGCGCCGATGTTGAAGAGCGTCACCGGATGCGGGACGAGCGCGAAGCTACGCTCGAAGGCGCTGAGCGCCTCCGACCACTTCGCCGCCTTGACGAGCTCTGCTCCCGCCGCAAACTGGTCGCGGGCATCGTCGCGTGGCTCGGCGTGCGCGGGCCCCGCGAACGACACCACGAACGAGAGCACGAGCGTCCCTGCCCATGCCGTCATCACGCGCCCGCCGAACCCCGTCATCGGCCGCGAGCATACTCCGCCGCGCGCCCGTCAGAATGGCGTCTTGATGATGACGTGCCCGGGCCCGGTCGTCCCGCCCTCGTCACCGCCCGCATTCGCACTCGCATTCGCATTCGCATTCGCGCCCGCGCCCGCGTCTCCCCCTGCCATCGGCCGGCGCGACGGCGCCGTGCCGGTGCTCACGCGCGCCGTCTCGGACGCCACGACGGCGCTCGACGTCACCGGCCCCACCGCGAGCGCCCATTCCAGTGCGGTCGACGAGCTGGGCACCGCGACCGACGCCGAGGGCAGCGCCGAGGCGGCCATCGGTGCGCTGGTCGCCAGCGCATCGCCGCGCGCCGCGTCGCGGTCCCTGCCGAGCCCCACCATCAGGGCACCTGCACCCACCGCGAGCACCACTGCCGCGAGCGCGATCCCTCCACGTCGCGACGGCCCGGCTGTCGCCGACAGCGGAGCCGGCGTTGCGCTGACGCCCGACGCCTGCACATCCCCTCGTTCGTCGGTGCCCGCCGCCAGCGACGCGAGCGTCGCAGCGACCGCTGCGAGGTCGGTTTCGCGCGCCGCGACGTCGCGTACGAGCAGCCCGTGGATGACCCGCGCGAGCTCGGCGGGAACACCTGCGACGACGTCCTCCACCGGTGTCATCGGGTCCAGCGTGATGCGCTTGATCACCTGCCCGAGGTTGTCGGCCTGCGTGGGCCGAACGCCGGCGAGGCACTCGTAGAGCACGATCCCGAGCGACCATGCATCCGTCGCGGCCCCGACGTCGCGCTCTCCGAAGGCCTGCTCCGGCGCCATGTAATAAGGCGTTCCGAGCATCGCCCCCGACTCGGTCAGGCTCGTCGTCGCCTCTTCGGTCGCGACCATCTTCGCGATGCCGAAGTCGAGCACCTTCACGTTCGGCTTCCTCGAGGCGGCGTGCGCGTCGATCGCCCCGACCAGGAAGATGTTCTCGGGCTTGATGTCGCGATGCACGATGCCCGCAGCGTGCGCCGCGGCGAGCGCTCCCGCGACGGGCGCGAGGATCGCGCAGGTCTCGCGGACGCCGAGCGCCGACTCGTGCGCGCGCACCAGCCGCTCGCGTAGCGACTCGCCTTCGAGGAGCTCCATCACGAGCGCCGGCGCGCCGTCGGCATCGATCACGTCGAGCACGGGCAGGATGCTCGGATGATCGACGGCGCAAGAAGCCCGTGCCTCACGGAGAAGCCGCGCTCGCGAAGCCGGGTCGCCGCTTCCGGCGGCACGCAGCAGCTTGATCGCCACGCGTCGCTTCGTGACGAGATGGAGCGCCGTCCAGACCACGCCCATCCCACCCTGCGTGGAGAGCTCCCGCTCGAGTCGGTACCGCCGCCCGACCACCGAGCCTGCTTCGAACGGCGTCGTGGTCACACGAGGAGGTTAAGCGAACGAAACGCCGAAAGCCCGCGTCACGTCATCGTGAGGCGGGCTCTCGTTGCTGTTGGCGCGAACGCCAGCGTCAGTGACTCACGTACGAGTCACCTCGCGGCTCACTTGGTCGCGGTCGCGGGCATGCACATCATCATCGGCATGCCGCCACACATCATCATCGTGGGCGCGCCCATGGCCATCATGGAGTTCATGGCGTCACAGCGCTCCTTCATGCGCGACATCATCGCGGGATCGGTCGGCATCATCTTCATCATCATGCCGTCCTTCGTCATCTCGCAGGACATCTTGCACATCATCGGCATCATGCCGCTCATCATCATCGGCATCATCATGCCCATGCCCGGCATCATGCCCATCTGACCGTTCATCATCGGCATCATGCCCATGCCGCCCATCATCATGCCGTTCATCGGCATCATGCCCATCTGGCCCATCTGACCCATGCCGTTCATCGGCATCATTCCCATTTGCCCCATGCCGTTCATCATCGGCATGCCGTTCGAGTTGCCCATCATGCCGTTCATCATCGGCATTCCGTTCATCATCGGACCGTTCATCATCGGCATCTGGTTCATGGCGTTCATGGTTTCCTCCATTGTGGGCGGCCCGAACCTAGACCTGTCGCCCGTCCGACCCCAGCGTCGCCTGCGCGCGCAGGGTCGTTTCGTCTGCCGTAACGGACGTTCATCCAGCCCTGTTTTTCCGAGTCGCCGTCGTATCAGCGCGATGCCGCAGCGGCGCCGTACCCGATGCGATCGAGCCAGAGCAGCGTCTCGATCGTGCCTGCCTCGCGCAGCCACGGTTGATCGTGCGGGCCGGGAACGATGCGATAGGTGGTCGCGAGGCTCTTCGACTTGAACGCCGCCGCGAGCGCCTCGCTCGATGCCTTCCAGTGATCCTGCGTGCTCGTGAGGAGCATCATCGGATGAGGGACGCCCTTCCACCCGCTCGCGACCTTCTCCGCATAGCCGGGGGCGGCGAACGTCCCGATCGCCGTCTGCACGCCGGCCCACGCCCCGAAGAGATGAGGAAGCCGAGCCAGCATCTCGAGCGAGACGTAGCCGCCGAGCGATACGCCGCAGAGATAGGTCTGAGCGGGGTCGGCGCTGATCGGCGCCTCCCTGCGGATCCGCGGCAGCAGCGACTGCTCGAGCCATCGCGCGTAGGCGTCGAGATCGGCGACGCCCGACGGATTGGGCATGAACGGGCAGGCGAGGGCCATTCCGCGGAACGGTCGGGCGAGGAGCTCCGCGTTCACCTCGGCGAGCCGAGCGTCGGTCCATTCGCCGCGGGTGCTCGCTCGCTCGATCGGTGCGCGTTTCATGCGCTGCCAGGCGCTCCCGAGCCCGTACTTCTCGAGCCACGCGTAGGCGCCGAGCCGCTCGTTGCTGGTCTCGCCGAGCCCGTGGAGGAGGACGGCGAGGGGTAGCTTTCGACCCGGCTCGAGATAGCGGGGTAGGAGCAGCACGAAGCG
>JAYTZB010000747.1:0-4150 GCA_043742085.1 Polyangiaceae bacterium | reverse complement strand
GCGGTCTTGAACGTCGCGCACGTTCCGTCCTTCTCGGTGGCGCCCGGGTTCTCGAGGCACGCGTGGTAGTACGCGGTGAGGTCGGCGGCGCTGCACGCGCTGGGCGCGACGGTGGGCGGCGTCCACGACGGCGTGAAGCCCGCCGGGATCGCCGGCGGACACGAGGTCGGTCCTGCCTCGGCCGCGTCCGGAGGTCCGAGCCCTCCTTCACCGACGAGCGGCCCCGGCGCGTCGGGCTCCGCATCCGGCTTCGGCGGATCGGCGGGGAACGCGCTGTCGGTCGTGGAGCTGCACGCGACGACGAGAGCCGTACCCAACAACGCACCACCGAGGAGCGCCGCGAAAGCGAAAGACTTCACCATGAAGCTCCACGCTGCACGTTCGACGCCACCGAGGCACGTGGACCGCAGCGCGCGAACGCGCATTTCCGCTCCTGCCGCTTTCTGCCGAGATCCTCGCATCCACGAACGGCGTCGACGCCCCCACTGTACGTTTACGATCTGCCTTTATTTGCCTGGAATGCGCGAGGTCGGCGGCTTGGATCGACCGGCGGTGAAACCTCGATCCAGGCTGCGGTCTCGAGCACGCAGCACCTGCTCGGTTCGACATCGGGAAGTGCCGCCAAGATCCCGTAAATCGCCGAGCAGAACCGTTGGCCTCCTACGTGCAATCAACGTTCGACATGATGAAGCGAGCTCTTGGTGCAGCGGGCGTCGGCGTCCTCGTGAGCTGTCTCGGCGCGTTCGCCGCGTCGACGGTCGCGTGCGGAAGCCCATCGTCGGACGAAAATACCCAGTCCGGCGCAGCCGCTCTCCAGTCCGCCAACGTCGCCATCGACCTCTTCGACGCCAACGGCACGAAGGTCGGTGAGGGCGCCGGCGTCCTCATCGCGCCGAACCTGGTCCTCACCTCCGCTCATCTCATCGCCGGCAAGGCGCGCTGGTCGGTCACCACCGCCGACGGCAAGAAGACCGCGAACGGCACGCGCGGCCTGACCTACGACTGGATGAAGTACGACAGCCTGAAGGCGCATCCTCGGAAACACGACGTCGGCGTCATCTACCTCGACAAGCCCATTCAGCTCGCGGCGTACCCGACCCTCGCCACGACCAAGCAGGCGACGGGCACCGCGGCGACCCGCGTGCGTCACCTCGGCGGCAACTTCGATCTCCTCCAGACGCAGCTCACGACGCTCCGCAACTTCCCGCACGCCTACTCGGCCGACATGCCGAACAGCGAGACGGTGAACACGGGCGGCGCGGTCATCAACGACAAGGGCGAGATCGTCGGCGTCGTCACCGGTCGCGGCATGCAGACGAGCAAGATGTACGTGGCGCGCGTCGACGAGCTCGCCAACTGGCTCTCGCCGAAGCTCGTCTGTGCGGGCGGAAAGGCGTCGAGCCTCGGAATCCGCACCTACGGCGCTCCGCCCCCGAAGCCGGGCTGTGATGCAGGCGGCGGCACGTCGAGCGGCGGCACGTCGGGCTCGAGCGGCTCCTCCGGGTCGAGCGGCTCGTCGGGCTCCAGCGGCTCCTCTGGCTCCAGCGGTTCCAGCGGTTCCAGCGGTTCGTCAGGCTCCTCCGGCTCGAGCGGCGGCGGCGGAAGCTGCGATGACGGCGGCGGAAGCTGCTCCGGCGATTGCAGCGGCGGTGGCGGCTCGAGCTCCGGATCTTCGGGCAGCTCGGGCTCGAGCGGAAGCGACAACACGACGTCGGGCGGCGCGAGCTCCTCGGGCAGCTCGGGCTCGTCGGGCAGCTCGGGCTCGTCGTCCGGCACCTCCGGTTCTTCCGGTTCGAGCGGCGCCGACACCACGACGTCCGGCGGCGCATCGTCGTCGGGCTCCTCCGGCGCGACGGGCTCGTCGGGCTCGTCGGGCTCGTCGGGCTCGAGCGGCAGCGACAACCTTCCTCCCGGCTCCTCGTCGGGCTCCTCGGGCGGCGGTGGCGGCGGCGACCTCGAGGTCTGCGAAGGCCCGAGCGACAACCCGAGCGAGTGTCCGCCGGAAGCGGCTGGCTGCGAAGGCATCGAGTGCGGCGGCGCGAGCTCGCCGGACAGCACCATCGATTACGGCAACTGCGCGTGCTCCTCGCCGGTCGCGACCGGAACGCTCCCGGTCATCCGCTGAGCGATTCGCTACGGGGACGGCGGCTTCATCTCGGGATAGAGAAACTCGACGAGCGCGCTCGTCATGTCCTCGTAGATCTCGCCGCCGCCGTCGAGCTTGCGCCACTTCGACTCGCCCTGATCCCAGACGTAGCGAACGAAGGTCTTCGGCTCGCCGTGCTTCTGGCACGTGAAGCCGATCGCGCCGACGTCACGCTCCCATTCCACCGTGATCTCGGCGTCTCGTTGGGAGCGCTGGACGCGGAACTTCGCGGGTGAATCGCGATGGAGCTTCAGGCCCGGGAGGCCGTCCGGACCGGTGAGCTCCTTCGCGAGATCTTCGACGAGCTCGAGGCCTCGCGTGTGCAGCACCGGCGCTCCGGTGGTCGCGACCTTGTCGCGCACCTGCCTCGCGAGATCCTTGAGGCGCTTCTTTCCTTCCTCGGACATACCGAGGAGCGTACCTCAGGAGCGAGCGCCACTCACTCGACGAGCGCGAGCCGCTTCCACGCCGCAGCGAGCTCGCGCAGGATTCCCAGGGCATCGACCCCCTCCGCCGCGGTCACGCCGTCGTCGCGCTCGTCGATCTCCTCGATGTCGGCGGCCGACACGAACGGCACCGATCCGTGGACGAGGTTCTCCATGATCGCCTGATCGGCGAGACGGGGTGCCTCGCCGCCACGGCGCATTCGGGCCAGCGGTCCACGTCGCGGCAGCGGCGGCGGCTTGCCGTGGAGGAAGCCAGCGAGCGCGGCGCGCGCCGACGAGCTGATGACGTCGAAGAGGACGCCGCACGCGGGGCCCTCGTCACCGGGCCGGCGTCCGTGCACGACGCGCGTGATGGTCGCCTCGGCATCGATCCACATGCCCGGGATCGGGAACGAGAGGATGAGCGTGTCGCCCGTGAGCACCTGCTCGTCGTCCTGGAGCGGCAGGAGGAGGCCGTCGACGGAGATGTCGAGGGTGCGATCGGCGATCAGCTTGAAGTCGCGCTCGCGCACCGCCTGACACGGCAACGTGACTCCCCTGCGCGTGGAGATGCGACGCGATGCACGCGCCGAGGGAATGAAGGAGGTCGAGGACGGAAAAGCGGTGACGACGTTCATCGGGTGAGGCTCCGGACGGTGGCGGTCCAATCGATTCGCTGCGTGCGACGCGGGAGCGGCGGCGGAACGCGCCGGAGATGCCCGCGGAGAATGAGGCGCTTCACGCGGTCGAGCGTCGAGAACGACACCCCGATGCCCGCACCGCGGTCGCCGTCTCGACGTCCCTTGACGATGCGTGCGACGCTCGCTTCGGTGTCGAACCAGAGCCCGAGCTGCGTCGCCTTGAACGAGACGATGAGGCTGTCGCCGATCGCGAGCTCGTGCTCGCTCGACACGAGCATCCCGTCGGGCGAGATATCGAGCGCGTAGTCCGCGACCAGCCGGAAGTCGCGCTCGCGGACCACCTGGCAGGTGAACCGAGCATCGCGGCGGACCTCGCGCCGATCGTTTCTGCGCAGGAATTTGAGGCGCTCCGGAACACCCGACGTCGGACCAGGCTGCATCATGTCCAAATCGTAAGGAACCCACCTACATGTGGGCCAACAACTCGGGTGTTGGCGCGATCGCGGGGGACGCCGCGATCAGCGTTTTCCGCGCGAACGGACCGCGCGCTTCGCGGGCGCCGTGGGGGCGGTGGGCGCGGGCGTCGTCTTCTCGCCCCCGCCGGCCACGTCGGCGCAGCAGCGAAAGCCGGTCGAGTAGTCGTGGTAGCGCGCCTCGTGCGCGGTCGTCAGGTAGCCGCAGCCCTCGCCGTGACCGACGCTCGACACGTCCGAGTAGTAGCCGCCGTAGAAGGTGCCGTTGGGATCGGCGACCCACTCGTGGAGGTTACCGACCATGTCGTAGACGCCATATCCGTTGGTGCAGCCCGTGTGCTCGCCGGTCTTCGCGAGCGTCCCCTCGAGCTGGTTGAGGTCGGGCTGGTTCATCGTGCTCCAGTTCCAGTGGCCGCGTCCGTAGAGGCTCAGCACCGGGTTCTTGCCCTTGTCGTTGCAGCGACC
>JAYTZB010000746.1:0-2877 GCA_043742085.1 Polyangiaceae bacterium | reverse complement strand
GCCGATCTCGCAGCTGCAGCTCGGGTCGGTGCACTCGGTCGCGCAACCACGTGAGCCGCTCTCGAATTCGATGAGCGACTCACCCTTCGCGCACTTCGGCGGAGCGGCCTTCGCGACGACGGCGGCCGCGGCGGAGGACGCGCTCGGTGCAGCAGCGGCCGTTGCCGGCAACGATGCGTCGGCGTCGGCCGCCACGACGGCCGCGGCATCGAGGCCCGCGTCATCGTCCTTCGCGAGACCCGCGAGGAGCTTTCGACAGCCGACGGTACCGAGAACGACGACGGCGAGAAGGAGCAACTGGATCGAGACGAGCGAGCGACGCATGCCGCCGAGCCTATCCGCGCTCACGCGTTTGGCGCTAACTTTGGAACCTTGGACATCTTCCTCGTTCGATCGTCGCTCGCCGTCGACGACGCTGCGCTCTCCGACGCACACCGTCACCTGTCAGCCGAGGGAAGACAGATCATCCGCGCGCTCGGCAACAAGCTGCGACTCAGCGAAGAGCCTTCGTTCGATCGCTTCGTGACGAGCCCCCTGCCCGCCGCCATGCAGACCGCCGAGCTCTTCGCCGATCGCGTCGACTACGTGGGCGTCATCGAGGTGCTGCCCGCGCTCTCGAACAACGTGCCGCCGCAGGTCATCGCGCCGCTGCTCCTCGCGCGTGGTTCGTCGATCGTGGTGGTCGGCGACGAGCCTTCGCTCTCGAACCTCGGTGCGTTTCTCATCGGGCGGCCCACGTTCCCGCCGCTGATGCATGCGCAGGTCTCGGTGATCCGCGATCGGCAGCCCGCGTGGTGCCTGCGTCCGGGTGAGATCACGCGGCAGCTGCTGCTCGTCGCGTGACGCGTGACGACTACGGGCTGACCGTCGTGATGGTGGATGCGATGGTCATCGCGCGCGCCGGTGCGATGAGCGGGATCTGTTCGTACGTGACCGTGTAGCGACCGGCAGGCACGTCGCGGATGACGAACGTGACGTCACGGCGGTCCATGCAGCGCGACACGCGCGTGGGCCGATCGCGCACGATGCGGATGGTGTCGCCGCGACGGACCACGTCGGTCTGCGCGTTCGTCGAGCAGTAGTCGGTGACGTCGTGGACGACGACCGTGAGGTCATGACCGGCTGGCGTGATGGTGATGACCGATCGGTCGGCACTGGCCGTACCCGTGAGAGACAGCCCGAGCGCGAGCGCAGCGAGCGAGACGAACAAGCGGTGCATGTCCATGGAACGCTCGAGACAGCGGTTCGATTTGATTGTTCCGCTTGCCCTGATTTCGAGGCCCGTCTTTCGCCCCCCGGCAACGAGTCGGATAGAATCCGACGCATCGATGCGAGCCTTCTTCGTCCTCTGTGGCCTCGTTGGACTGGCTTCTTGCACCTCGCGCACCGGCACGCCCGCTGCCGGTCACGACGCGGCGCTCGAGCCACCGACCCCCCGAACCTCTCTCGCCACGGCCAGCGCCTCGTCGTCCGCGGAGGCGTCCGATGCGGGCGCACCGGCCGAGAAGCGAACCGTCGCCAGATCCAGCAACCCGAGTCAGCCGGGCAAGTACGACGTGAGCGCGCCCTCGCCGCCCGCCGAGCTCGCGGAGTTCTTCCGGACGCATCTGCCGAAGGGTGGGTCCCTCGCGTCGGACAGCCCGCCCAAGGTGATGCACACGGTCGCTGCCGGCGAGACGTTCACGTCGATCGCCGCGGCTTACCTGCCGATCAGCGAGCTCTACACGGCGAACGAGCTCGCGGGCGCCATCGGGAAGAAGAACCCGTCGGGCGCGATCGTCGGGAAGAGCATCGAGATCCCGGGCCTGGTCACGCGCGTGCTGCGTGACGATCCGAAGGAAGAGCGCCTCGGCTGGCCGGAGGACAAGGCGCTCCGCGGCGTCTTCATCACCGGGCCGTACGCCGGCATCAAGTGGGTCGAGACGCTCGACAAGCTCCAGGAGCGCGGTCTCAACGCGGTGGTCCTCGATCAGAAGGACTACGACGGCTACATCAACTACCCGTCGAAGGTGCCGCTCGTCGCCGAGACCGGCGCGATTCACCTGCACATTCCGGATCTCGCGCGCGCCATCCGTTTCGCTCACTGGCGCGGCGTCCGTATCATCCTGCGCATCCCTTGCTTCCACGACCCGTGGACCGACAAGCACGCGAAGGACGCGCGGCTCTCGATCAAGTTCGCGCCCACCGGCAAGCCGATCCACGTCGACTGGCTCGACCCCACCAACGTCGAGGCGCAGGACTACGCCATCGCGCTCGCCAAGGAAGGCGTCGATGCCGGCGCCGACGAGATCCAGCTCGACTACGTGCGCTTCCCGGTGCACCTCAGCTCGAAGGTGGCGGTGCTGCCTCCGAAGGAGGAGCGTCCGAACATCATCCGCGACTTCGTGAAGCGCGTGCACCAGGTGACGTCCTCGGCGGGCGCCGCGCTCTCGCTCGACTTCTTCGGCGTCGCGGCCACCGGGGACGCGAACGACATCCTCTATCTGGGCCAGCACATCCCGACCGTCGCCCCCGAGGCCGACGCGATCAGCCTGATGTCGTATCCCTCGCACTACAGCAAGGGCTACATGGGCTTCCCGGAGCCTGGTGAGCATCCCGAGGTGGTGGGCATCGGCAACACCGCGGCGGTGAAGCAGCTGAAGCCGACCGGCGCGGCCACCATCTTCCGCACGTGGCTGCAGGCGTTCCCGCTGCGCTCCGCGAACTACGGCCCGGCCTACGTCGTCGCCGAGGCGAAGAGCGCCGAGTCGACGGGCGGCGTGGGGTGGCTGATGTGGAGCCCGGCGTGCGAGTACAGCGCGGTGTGGAGCGGTTTTCCGCCGCTGAAGAAGAAGAACTGACCCTGCGCCCCGGCGCCGGGAACAAGCGGCACCTGAC
>JAYTZB010000745.1:0-2361 GCA_043742085.1 Polyangiaceae bacterium | reverse complement strand
TGGGAACGGCCTCCGAGCCGATTCGCTTCGAGCGCGGAGACGCGGCGACGGCGTGGACCTCGATCGAGGCACGCAAGGGCGCGGAGCTGCGCTTCGCCTACGTCAGCGTCGAAGGTGGCGGCAGCTCGGGCGGCTCGCCACTGACGCAGTTCGGCGCGCTCGACATCCGCGGCGATCAAGACCTCGCGACGCAGCCGATCTTTTTCGCCGATCACGTGACCGTGAAGGGCTCGAAGTCACTCGGCGTCCTGGTCCGCGAGGGGGGTGGGTTCGCCAGCGGGTCTCAGGACCTCGCGATCGTCGGTGGTGCCTCGTTTCCGATCAGCATCTGGGGCCGTGCCGCGGGCACGTTGCCCTCGGGTGCGTACACGGGCAACGCCACCGACGAGATCCTCCTTCCCGCCGTGGGCGGGCGTGACGACATCAAGGAGGACACCACCCTCGCCGCGCGCGGCGTGCCGTATCGCATCGGCGGGCTCACCGGCGGAACGCTCCTCGCGGTGGCTGGGATCGGCTCCTCGCCGCTCCTCACCATCGCGCCAGGGGTGACGCTCCGGTTCGCGAAGGATGCGCGCCTTCTCCTCGACGCAGCGTCGGGTACGGCGACGGGCGCTCTTCACGCGGAGGGCACTGCGGCGCAGCCCATCGTCTTCGCGTCCGCCGCAGCAGCGCCGGCCGCCGGCGACTGGGTCGGCATCGTGATCAAGGGCACGCCCGACGCACGCGACAAGATCCACAACGCGACGATCGCGCATGCCGGCGGCGCCTCGCAGATCTCCAGCTTCGACTGCCCGGGGCCTTCCAGCACCAGCTTTGCGGACGAGGGCGCCATCGTGATGGCCGGCGGGCAGCCCGCGACCGCGTTCGTGACCAACACCACCATCGATCGCAGCGCCGGCGACGGCATCGTGCGCGGGTGGACGGGCGACCCCGTCGATCTCCTCGCGACCAACACCTTCACGCGCGTGGCGCGATGCAATCAGACCTTCCCCAAGCCGCGCGCCGGCGTCTGTCCAAACCCGGCGCCCTGTCCGAAATAGCTCTGCTCACCACGCACTTTCGCGTCGGAGGTGATGTGCCATAGTTCGGGTCATGGCCTTGCCGCCCCGCGTCAACGCGAAGCAACGCACGCTGCTCGCGATCATCGCCACCGACACCACGTTCGAGCGCGTGACCGCGGGCGACCGCGAGGTGTGGAGCGGCAAGTGCCTCCACTGTAACGCACGGTTGCTGATCGGCCTCGATGGCGAGCCGATCAGCCGCGCCACGATCGAGCACATCTTCCCGCAGAGCCACGGCGGGACCGATGATCTCGCGAATCTCGGCATCGCCTGCGCGCGCTGCAACTCGGAGAAAGGGATCCGCCACGACAACAAGCGCAAGGGAGACGCGCGGCTCGCCGAGGTCGTCGCGAAGCTCGAAGCGAAGCGCAAGTCGCGGTGGCGCGCCCCTCCCGCGTAGATGCCGAGGCATCGGAGACGAAAGCGCGCTCCGACATCGTGGTCTTCGACTACAAAGACGGCCCATGGTCGCTCGCACTCTTCCGTTCGTCGTGCTCGTCACCCTCGCCGCGGCGTGCGGCGGCGAAGCTCCGCCGGCGACGCAACCTGCGCCGACCACCTCCAAGGCCATCGGCTCGACGAGCGCGGCTGCGCCCACGGCCGCAGCGGGCGCGCCGCCCGTCACGCCGGCGCCGTTCGACGTCGACCCGATCGCGGCCGGCCTCGGGCGCGCGCAGCCCGGTCCCGGCACCGAGGCCGACATCGCTCGCGCTCGCGAAGGGATCGTTCGCCTCTGTGACGAGAGCCTCGCGCGCGCGACTGCCACCCTCGACGAGGTGCGCGCGATGGACGGCAAGCCCGACACCGAGCTCACGTGGGACACCACGGTCGGCGGCCTCGATCGCGCGAAGATCGCCATTCGCAATGCCGGTGACTTTCCCTCGCTCATGGCCGTCGCACACCCCGACGACGGCGTGCGCGATCGCGCGAAGGGCTGCGAGCCCAAGGTCGATCGCCTGGAGACGGGCATGTGGCTCGACGCGGCGCTCGCCCGCGTCGTGAAGCGCTACGCAGCGAAGAAGGAGCCGCTCGCCGGACCACGCGCGCGGCTCCTCGCGCACACCCTCCGCGATTTTCGTCGCAACGGCCTCGAGCTCGATCCCAAGGGCCAGACGCGCGTCCGCGAGATCAACGAGGAGATGACCAAGCTCGGTCAGGACTTCGACGCCAACCTCGCCGCGTCGCACCTCACCGTCGACGCGACGCCGGCACAGCTCGACGGCTTGCCGAAGGAGTGGCTGGCATCGCACCCGCCCGATCCGGCCGGCAAGATCCAGGTCTCCACCGACTACCCCGACTA
>JAYTZB010000744.1:0-8160 GCA_043742085.1 Polyangiaceae bacterium | reverse complement strand
AGCACGCGCGGCGATGCGGACCAGCTGGCGGGCCGCGGCGTCGGCCTCGACGTCGTGCGCCAGCGCGTCACCGAGCTGCACGGGCGCATCGTCGTCGAGACCGAGCTCGGCAGGGGCACGACGTTCCGCATCGCCGTCGCTCCCGACCTGAGTCTCACGCGCGCGCTCCTGGCACGCGCCGGCGCCTTCGCCGTCGCCATCCGGCTCTCCGCCGTCGAGCGCATCATCCGTACCCCGCGCAGCGAGCTGCGCGTGGTGTCGGGTCGCGCGCACATCCTGCACGACGGGTCGCTGCTGCCGCTCGCCAGCGTTTCCGCCGAGCTCGGATCGGCGGCGACCACGCTGCCCACCACGCCATCGTTCACGTCGGTGATCACCGCTGCCGGCGAGCGCCGCGTCGCGCTCGTCGTCGACGAGCTGGTCGACGAGCGTGAGATCGCCGTGCGCCCGCTGCAGGGTCGCATCCGCAGCGTGCCGTTCGTGAGCGGCACCACCATCCTCGACGACGGCACAGTGGGATGGGTGCTCGACGCGCAGGCGCTCGCGGCGAGCGCGCGCGGCGTGATACCGAGCGAGGACGGCGAGAAGGCCACGGTTCGGCGGGTCCTCGTGGTCGACGATTCGGCGACGACGCGTGAGCTCGAGCGTGCGCTGCTACGCGCCGCAGGCTTCGAGGTGGTCGCGGTCGCCGACGGCGAGCTGGCCTGGCTGGCACTGACCGGGGACAGCCGTTTCGACGTGGTCCTGAGCGACGTCGAGATGCCGCGCCTCGACGGCTTTGGGCTTCTCGGTCGCATCCGCTCGACACCTCGTCTCGCGCAGCTCCCGGTCGTGCTCGTGACCGCGCTCGAAGATCCTTCGCACAAGCAGCGCGCGCTCGACATGGGTGCGTCCGCGTATATCGTGAAGAGCGGCTTCGACGAGGACCAGCTCCTCGACGTGATCGCGGATCTCCTGTGACCACGCGCCCACGCTCCCACGCGCAGATGCGCCCGCGAATGACCTTCCTTCCATGACGATCCGCGTCCTCGTCGTGAACGACTCCGCGACCGCGCGCGCTGCGCTGCGTGCGGCGATGACCGACGAGCCCGACATCGAGGTGGTGGGCGAGCTGCGCTCCGGCAACGACGCCGTGGCTGCGGTCGAGTCGCTCGCGCCCGACGTGGTCCTCATGGACATCGTCATGCCCGATGTCGACGGCTACGAGGTCACGCGTCAGATCCTCCGCGCGCGCCCGGTGCCCGTCCTCATGATCTCCGCGAGCGTCGCGCCGGGCGACGTGGCGGTCGCAATGGACGCGCTCCGCGCCGGCGCCATCGCGGTGCTCGAGTCCCCTCCCCCGCCTGACGACGCGCGCTACGACGTGCGGCGGCGCGCGATCATCCACACCATCCGCAGTGCCGCGGCGCTACCGCGGAAGAACGTCGACCGCATGACGTCG
Source organism: Polyangiaceae bacterium (assembly GCA_043742085.1). Taxonomy (GTDB): domain Bacteria; phylum Myxococcota_A; class Polyangia; order Polyangiales; family Polyangiaceae; genus Labilithrix. The sequence goes on along the minus strand of JAYTZB010000744.1, from coordinate 6,719 downwards.
CCGCGGCCCACGCCGCAGGTCGAGGTCGGACCGGGGACCCGCTCCTTCGAGATCGTCGGAATGGTCGCGTCGCTGGGTGGGCCTCCGGTCGTCGTCGACATCCTTGCCCATGTCGCCGCCGCTCATCCCCCGATCTTGCTCGTGCAGCACATCGAGACGTCGTTCGTCACGGGCTTCGTCACGTGGCTGCGGAGCGCGGTGCGCACCAAGATGGTCCTCGCCGAGAGCGGCATGCTCCTCGAGCGAGGCACCGTCTACGTCCCGCCCGGCGATCATCACATCGGAGCGAGCGCCGATGGCAGGGTCTTGCTGTCGACCGCGCCGCAGGTGGCCGGCTTCCGCCCGTCGGGCTCGCACCTGCTCTCGTCGCTCGCGCGCACCTACGGCAAGCGTGCGCTCGGCATCGTGCTCACCGGCATGGGCACCGACGGTGCCGACGGCGCCCTCGCGCTCCACCAGGCCGGCGGCTTCGTCATCGCGCAGGACGAGGCGTCGTGCGCGGTCGCTGGCATGCCCAACACGGCTCGCAAGCGCGGCGCCGTCGATCTCACAGTCACCCCGGGAGCGGTCGCCGCCCACATTCGTTAGAAGGAGGATCCCATGCTTGCCCTCGTCGCCGAGGACAGCCGAACCCAAGCCTACCAGCTCAAGCTTCTTCTCGAATCGAACGGCTTCGAGGTGATCGTGGCCGTCGACGGCGACGAGGCGCTCCGCTTTGCTCGCGAACGCACACCCGACGTCGTGATCAGCGACATCGTCATGCCGAATCGCGACGGCTACGAGCTCTGTCGCGCGCTCAAGGACGATCGCGCGACCGTGCACGTGCCGGTCATCCTGGTGACCTCGCTCGGCGAGCCGCTCGACGTGGTCCGTGCGCTCGCGGCAGGCGCCGACAACTTCGTCACCAAGCCCTACGACGAGGCCCAGCTCCTCCGGCGCGTGAACCGCACCGTCGACCGCAAGGACTCGCCCAACAGCCACGTGAACGTGGCCGGCAAGGTCTTCGACATCAGCGCCAGCCGCGAGCAGATCCTCGATGTCTTCGTCTCCGCGCTCGAGGACATGAGTGTCCGCAACGCCGAGCTCGAGGCGAGCAGGAAGCAGCTCACGGAAGCCACGTCGCGCCGTGACGAGGTGCTGCACGTCGTCTCGCACGAGCTGCGCGGACCGCTCGGCGTCCTGGTGATGGCCGCCGACGTCTTCGGCGTGGATGCGAAGAGCGGAGCGACACCCGCCAAGCAGCAGTCCTTCGCCGATCGCGTGGTCCGCCAGGCGCAGCGCATGCTCGCCATCGTCGACGACCTCCTCGACATCTCCCGCATCGAGGCCGGCGAGCTGCGCGTCGAGCCGGCGCGCGCCGATCTCGTCAAGGTGCTCCGCGAGGCGATCGATCGGATCACGCCGTCGCTCCAGCGTCACACCATCGAATTTCGTGCCCCGGCGTCCCTCGAGGCCGACATCGACGTCGATCGCATCGAGCAGGTCATCGCCAACTTCCTCACCAACGCGATCAAGTACTCGCCGGCCGGCGGCGTCATCACCGTCGCCGTCGAGAAGCGCGACACCACGGCTGTCGTGAACGTCTCCGATTCCGGCATCGGCATCGCGCCGGAGGCCATTCCGAGGCTCTTCGAGCGTTACTTCCGCGCGCCCGGCTCCGAGAAGGCGGCCAAGGGCATCGGGCTCGGCCTCTATGTCTCCAAGCGCCTCGTCGAAGCCCATGGCGGCACGGTCCGCGTTGCCAGTGAGACCGGCAAGGGCAGCACCTTCACGTTCGAGCTGCCGCTCGTCGCCCGCGCCTAGAACCTGGCGGGCAGCGGCGCCCACGTGAGGCCGGCGTAGACCGTCTCCTGCGTGAGCGAGTTGGCGCGGATCGCGTTCGAGAAGTTCTGGTAGCCGATTCGAAGGCCACCATCGATGGAGAACGTCGGCGCGACGGCGTAGCGGACGCCCACTTCGGCCTCGACGATCTTGTACTCGGCCTTGGTCTGCACGTTGCCGGCGTCGACACCTGCCGACACCTGCGCGCGCAGCGTGGTAGGGCCGACCGTGTAGTTGACGGCGGAGACGCCGACGATGCGCTCCTCCAGGCCACCGGAGAAGATGTCGATCCACGGCGCCTCCTTCACGAGGAGTGCAAACTGCACGCGATTGCCGTGGCCACCGGGGCCTCCCTGCGGCTGCGCGCCAGGCTGGATGCGGGCGAACGGATAGCTGTCGTAGAAGACGCCCGCCGACCAGAGGGGGTAATAGGAGGGGCCGTCGAGAGCGTCGCTTCCGCGGCTCGCGCCGCCGGACAGGTCCGTGTAGACGGTGCGCGAGTAGTAGTGCCGCCATGCCTGCGTGGCCTCGGCGCGATAGATGGTGTCGCCGGTGCGGCCGCCTTCAAACGCGGTGCCGATGGTGCCCGCGCCGATGGTGGTGGTGAAGCGATCGCTGCGCGTGGCGTCGGCCTCGAGCGCGAGGCTCACACCTGGCCCGAAGGTCGCCGCGATGACGCCGCGCGACGCGCTGTCGGCGCCACCGAACGAGTTGTAGACGAACTGCGGTGTCAGCGCGACGCGACGCGTGAGCTTGATCGGAAGGAGCACCTGCGTCTGCAGGAAGAGCAGCGTGAAGCGAGCCGCGATGGTCGACGGGATGATGGCGACGGGATCCGCGGGCGGCCCCTCGCCGGTCCAGGGCGCGTGCACGAGGAGCGCCGTGGTGGTGGTCGGACCGTAGGCGCCGAACTGGTACGCGGCGAGGCGGTAGCGAGGCCGGACCACCTCGAGCGCGAGGCCTCCGTTGTGGAGCGTCGACAGCGGCGTGTCGTTGGGATCGGCGAGGTTCAGCGTCCCGGGATTGACCTTGTTCGGGTCGATGGTCGGCGTCTTGAACGTGTGCGTGTAGATGAAGCGCGGGTTGTAGATGGCGACGAAGTGGTCCTGCCCGCCGTCCCAGATGAAGTCGTAGCGGACCTGCGGCTGGATCTCGGTCTCTTCGGCGGTGACGTCGTTGCCGGTGCGGGCGCGCTCCTCGACACGCGCCTGGAAGTACGCTTGCTGCGCGACATCCATCGGCACGGGGAAGAACGGAAACATCGCGAGGCGCCCACCATACCCGAGTCGACGCAGGTGCGTCGACAGCGACGTGGCGCCGCTGCCAAGAGCGCTTTCCTCTGGGTCCGCCGGCGTCCGCGGCGTCGGCCGCGTCAGCCAGCCCGACGCGTCGCCTGCGCTGCGTCCGGGATCGTAGCGCGCGCGCCACGGAGGTAGACGCCGCTCGTGCGGTCTCCCCTCGTGCCGCTGCGACGCGTGGTCCGCGCTTCGAACCAGCCCACCGTGCGCCGCACGCCCTCCTCGAGGTCGACCGAGGGCGCCAGGCCGAGCGCGATCGACGCCGGCAGGCTGTCCACGAGCGTGGGGCGGCCCGACATGGGCAGCGAGGCGGGCGCGTCGTCGGAGGAGTCGGTGACCGCGATGCCGGCAAGCCCCGCCGCCTCGGCGACGAGGTGCGCGAGATCGAGCACCGTGACCTCGGACGACGGCGCGGCGACCGCCGGGAGGCGCTGCTCGCTGCTCATGGCGCCAACGAGCGTCTCGACGACGTCGTCGACATACGCGAGGCGCAGGCGCCGTTCGAGTCGCGCCCGCGGCCGGAGATCCTCTCCGCGCAGGGCCTGGAGGACGAGCTCGGTCACGATGTGATCGCCGTCAGGCGCCATGCGCGGACCGTACGCGCTCGGTTGGCGCACCACCCGGACCTCGGTGCCGTGTGATCGCGCGAAGTCGCAGGCGAGCGCCTCGGCGCAGCGAACACCTTCACCCCAGCGCTCGGTGGCCGTCGAGAGCACCACCCGTGCGGCATTGGCGGCTGCGACGTCGAGGACGTTCATCGTCCCGGCGACGCAGGTCAGCGCCGCCTTCACGGGGTCGACTTCGCAGGCCATGCGGGTCGACGGCAGGGCGAGGTGGAAGACGGCATCGACCTTGGCGCGAAACGGCTTCGCGACATCGTGCTCGAGGAACGCGAACCGCTTCTCGCGCCTCAGGTGAGCGATGCTGGCGTAGGAGCCGCGCGAGAGATCGTCGATCGCGATGACCTCGTTGCCTTCCGCGAGGAGGCGATCGACGAGATGCGATCCCACGAGACCAGCCCCTCCGACGACGAGTAGGCGCTGCATGTGCGAGGGCGGTGCAGCGCGTATGCCATGAAGCGCAAAAGGCCGATTCGCACGGGCGAATCAGCCCCTTCGCCGAAGCCCGGCGGCCGCGAGTCTCACAAAGCGCGTCGCGCTGTCAGGAGAACGTGGCGAACACGGGGAGACCGAGGCGGTCTCGCACGTCACGCGGCTCGAAGAAGATCCCCGAGAAGCGATCCGCGAGCGCAGCCACCATGAGGATCGCGGCGATCGTCGAGAAGATGCCGATGGCGATGGCGATCAGCGCGACGGGTCGCTTGGGTGCGCCCGGCGCCTCGGCCGGGTGCGTGATCTTGTAGCGGTTCTTGTACTGGGCTTCCTGCTCCTGCATCTGCACCTGCAGCTCCTGGAGCGTCTTCACGAGGGCCTGGTACGTGGTGGTCACGGTGTCGAAGCGAACCTGTGCATCCTGCACGGACTTGGGGGCGCTCGCGGCGATGACCTCGGGCGGAGGAGCGGGCGCGGGGGTCGGTGCGACGGCGCGCGGCGTCGGCCTCGCCTCGTTCGCCTTCTTGTCGGCCAGCGCCTTCTGCTGCTGCGCGGCCATCTCGTTGAGGACGTCGGTCTCCTGCTGCTTCAGCGCGGCGACACCGGGCGTCTGCGAGGCCTCGGTGGCCGCGATGGTCTGCTTGAGCCCGATGACCTCCGGGTGTCCCGGTGCGAGGGTCTGCTGCTTCTCGATGAGCTGCTGGTTCAGCTCCGCGAGGCGCTGCTGCTTGCCCTGCTGCGCGTTCTGGATCTGACCGCGGATGCCATCCAGCTTCGCCTTGAGCGCGGGGTCGGCGTCGATGGGCGCCGGCTTGTCGTTGACGCCCTGCGGGAGCGTCGGGATGAAGAGGTTCACCTTCTTCGCCGGGTCCTGCGCCTTCTGGAGGCGGACGAGCTCGGTGGCCGCCGACTCGAGGTCCTTGTGGGCCTGCGCGACGAAGCCCTCCTGGATCTTGAGGCGAGCGGGGATGACGCCGACCTCGGACTGGAAGCGCGCCTCGAGGAAGTTCTTCACGGCGGCGTCGACGATGTCGCGGGCCGACTCCGGCTCCGACCATTCGAGCTTGACGGTGACGGTGGTGGCATCGACCCACACCTTCATGCGGCCCTCGATGTTGCCGACGAGCGCGTCGTACTTCTCGTCGTCGGACGGCGCGGGCTTGCCGAGCTTGCGGTTGATCTTGTCGATCAAGCGACGGTGCGGCTGCCGCATGTCGTCCCAGCGCGCGACGAGGTTCTTCTGCTTCACGATGGCGAGGATGTTGTCCCGCGCCATGACCTGCTCCTCGTACTCGCGAGCGAGGTTCCGCATCTCCTCGGGGCTGACGTACTGCGCCTGCGCGCCGGTGAGGTTCGCGGTGCGCTGGACGAGCACGCGCGACTCGACCGCGTAGGTGCGCGGCGCGAAGATCGCGCCGAGCACGGTCAGCGCGCCGCAGATCATCATCACGACGAAGGAGAGACCCTTGCGACGCTTCGCCGACCGCGCAGCCTCGCCGACGCGCGCGCCGAGCGCGATGTTGGGTCCGTCGTCCTCGTCGCTGCCGCGGCCTCGACCGCCGCCTCCGCCTCCGCCGCCACCTCCAGCGCCGCCGCCCCGTCCCGGGTACTGCAGCTTGGAGTCAGGTTGAAAGAGGGTCGCTTCCTCGATACGTGCCATCGGTATTCCTCGGTGACGTCGGCTTCCGTCAGCTCTAGCCGCGCAACTCTACGTCACTCGTCACTCGGGTGTCCCGAAGGGATCGGGAGCGAGTCCGGGCGGCGCCGGTTTCGGCGGATCGTTGGGCTGAGGGGGGCGCGCCGGGGGCGCGGGGGCTTGGGGATCGTTCGTGGTCGGGGGTGCCGGACGGCCGGGGTTGCGAGGAGCATGCCCGCCAGCTCCAGCATTGCCTGGTCGCCAAGGGAACGCCCCGCCGCCGGGCCGCGCGGGAGGCGTGGGCGTGATGGCGGGAGGAGTCGGCGTTCCGGAGGACGCGTCTTTTCCCAGCGCGACCGTACCGGCGCTCGTCGTCTCCACTGTGGGTCCGGTCGGGGTGGTGACCGCGGTCGAGGGCGGCATCGAGGTCGGGGGCGGAGGGGGCAGCGTCGCCGAAGGCAACGCCGTGGCAGTGTTGCCAGGATCCGAGCCGCCGTTCGTGCCGGGTTCCGGTAGCGCGTTGCCTCGCTTCACCGCGAAGAAGGCGATGCCGCCGAGCGCCGCAGCGACCAGGAGCACCGCCATCATCCACACCGCCACGCTGCTCTTCGGGCGCATCCCGACGTCGCGAGGGTCGATGTCGCTCACGCTGTCGTCGGCGCCGAAGTTGAGCGTGTTGCCGTAGGCCGGGATGCTCCCCTCCTGCTGGCGTTCGCCGTGCACGCCGTGATCGGGGCGCGAGCTGCGGATGCCGATGGGGTCGGGCGTCGGCAAGCGACGGATCACGCCGGCGGGCGCGGGCGCAGCGCGCTTGGCGCCGACACCGGGAGGCGCGGGCGTCGTGCCGAGCGCCGCGGGATGACCGGAGTACGGCGCGGAGTACGCGGCGTTCGACGGCATGCGCGCGAGCAC
>JAYTZB010000743.1:0-3174 GCA_043742085.1 Polyangiaceae bacterium | reverse complement strand
GAGGTGGCGAAGGCCTCGCTCGCGCAGTCCAACGCGTCGCTTCATCAGGCCCAGGTCAATCTCTCGTACACCGAGATCTTCTCGCCCATCGACGGCACGGTGATCTCGCGCGCGGTCGACGTCGGGCAGACGGTCGCGGCCTCGCTGTCGGCGCCCGTCATCTTCACCATCGCCGAGGACCTCCACAAGATGCAGGTCCACACGAGCGTTGCCGAGGGCGATGTCGGTCAGCTCCAGGCGGGGATGGACGCGACGTTCACCGTCGATGCGTTTCCCGGTCGGACGTTCAAGGGCACGGTCAGCCAGATCCGCAACTCGTCGACGACCGTCCAGAACGTCGTCACGTACGACGCGGTGATCGATCTCGAGAACGCCCAGCTCAAGCTTCGTCCGGGCATGACCGCCACGGTCACGGTGAACTACGCGGAGCGTCCCGACGCCATCGCCGTGTCGAACGCGGCGCTGCGATTCCATCCGCCGCCCGAGGCCGCCTCCGCGGTGACCGGGGATGCTGGCGCTCCGCCCGCGCACTCGGGATCCGGCAGCGGACCGAGGGCCGACGGCAGCGCGGGCCGGCGGACGGGGCCTGCAGGCGCTGCCGGTTCGGCTGGCGGCGGCGGCAAGCCCGACGGCCTCGAGAGGCGCACGGTCTACGTGATGCGTGGCAACACGCCCGAGGCGGTGAGCATCGTGACCGGCCTCTCCGACGGAACGGTGAGCGAGGTGGTGCGCGGCGAGCTGAATCCCGGCGACCTCGTGGTCATCGACGTGACGGTGAGCGGCAAGGCGGCAGGCGCATCGACCGGCGGCGCTTCACCCGCGGGGCAGGCGCCGCGCATGGGCCGCATGTTCTGAGCGATGGACGACCCGCCTCTCATCGAAGTGCGTGAGGTCACGAAGGTCTACCAGACCGGGGACGTCGAGGTGCGCGCGCTCGCCGGCGTCTCGCTCGAGATCCGCGCGGGCGAGTTCGTTGCCATCATGGGCTCGTCGGGCTCGGGCAAGTCGACGCTGATGAACATCCTCGGCTGCCTCGATCGGCCGACGGCAGGCACGTACCTCCTCGCGGGCCGACAGGTCGCGAAGATGGGCAAGGACGAGCTCGCCGAGACGCGCAACGAGGTCCTCGGCTTCGTCTTCCAGAGCTTCAACCTCCTCGCGCGCACCACGGCGCTCGAGAACGTGGAGCTGCCGCTCGTTTATCGCGGCGTCGGACGGAAGGAGCGCCATCGTCGCGGCCTCCGCGCCCTCGAGCGCGTGGGCCTGGAAAAGAGGCTCGATCACACGCCCGCGCAGCTCTCCGGAGGCCAGCAACAGCGCGTCGCCATCGCGCGCGCGCTGGTCGGCGAGCCGAAGGTGATCCTCGCCGACGAGCCCACCGGCAACCTCGACTCGAAGACGAGCATCGAGGTGATGAGCCTCTTCCAGGAGCTCGGTCGAGCGGGCATCACCGTCGTGCTGGTCACGCACGAGCCCGACATCGCCGAGTTCGCGTCGCGCGTGATCGTGGTGAAGGACGGCCTCATCCTCTCCGACGAGAAGCACGAGCCGCGCGCCGCCGAGGTGCCGCCTTCCTTGCCGACGGGGACCGCGTCGTGAATCCGTTCGTCACGCTGCGCATCGCGCTCCGCGCCGTCCTCCGCAACAAGATGCGGTCGTTCCTCACCACGCTCGGCATCATCATCGGCGTCGGTGCCGTCATCGCCATGATGGCCATCGGTGCGGGAGCGAAGGCGCAGGTCGAGCAGGCCTTCGCGGCGATGGGCACGAACCTCCTCATCGTGCTCCCCGGCTCGTCGTCGACGGGCGGCTCGAAGGGCGGATTCGGCTCGCAGCCCACGCTGACGTGGGACGATCTCGCGGCGATCAAGAGCGAGGTGGCCACCGTTCGCGCGGTCGCGCCGTCGCTGCGCTCGAATCAGTCGTTGGTCAGCGACCAGCTCAACTGGACGACGAGCGTGACCGGGACGACGCCCGAATACTTCGACATCCGCAACTGGCCGATGTCCGACGGCGCCATCTTCACGCAGCAGGACGTCGACGCCGGCAACAAGGTGATCATCCTCGGGCAGACGGTGGTGTCGCGGCTCTACGGCTCGACGGCGAGCCCGGTGGGGCAGACCATCCGGGTCGGTAACACGCCGTTCTCGGTCGTCGGAGTGGCCGGAAAAAAGGGGCAATCGGCGACCGGCCAGGACTACGACGACGCGGCGTTCATCCCGTCGACGACGTTCGCGCATCGCATCCAGGGCGGTCTCGGCAAGTACATGTCGGGCCAGATGTACGTGCAGTCGACGAGCTCCGACACCACGACGCGCGCGCTCGAGGACGTCCGCGCACTGCTTCGCGATCGCCACAAGCTGGCGCCCGGCGCGGACGACGACTTCTCGATCCGCAACCTCGCCGAGATCGCCGGCGCGCAGGCCGAGGGCACCGACACCATGACCACGCTGCTCGCCAGCGTCGCCGCCGTCTCGCTGCTGGTCGGCGGCATCGGCATCATGAACATCATGCTGGTGAGCGTCACCGAACGCACCCGCGAGATCGGCATCCGCATGGCCATCGGCGCGAAGCCGTCGAGCATCCTCCTCCAGTTCTTGATCGAGGCGCTGGTGCTCTCGATCGCGGGAGGTCTGGTGGGCGTCGCGAGCGGGGTCGGGGTGGCGTGGTGGCTGGCCTCGAGGTTCAAGTGGCCGGTGCAGGTCCAGCTCGACGTCATCCTCATCTCGGTGGCCTTCAGCGCCGCCGTCGGCATCGTCTTCGGCCTTTATCCGGCGCGGAAAGCATCGCAGCTCGATCCCATCGACGCGCTCAGATACGAATAGGACCGATGGGCAAGCGCAGTGAGGGCAGTGAGAGCTTCGACGCGGGCTACTACGGCAAGTACTACGGCAGCGCTCGGACGCGCGTGCACGGGGCGAAGGAGATCGCGCGTCTGTGCACGGCGGTCACCTCGATGCTCGACTGGTGGAGCGTACCCATCGACACCGTGCTCGACGTGGGCGCCGGCGTCGGACTGTGGCGCGACTGGTTCAAGAAGCACCGCCCGAAGACCGTCTATCGCTCGACCGAGGTGAGCCGCTACGCGTGCGCGCAGTACGGCCACGAGCAGCGTGACATCACGAAGTGGCGCGCGAATGCCGCGTTCGACCTGGTGGTGTGCCAGGGCGTCCT
>JAYTZB010000742.1:0-1782 GCA_043742085.1 Polyangiaceae bacterium | reverse complement strand
CGAAGCGATTCGAGCCGAGGAGGCGTCCACGTGATCCCCGTCGAGTACTACGTCGCGCTCAGCGCGATCCTCTTCACCATCGGAGGCATCGGCTTCCTGGTCCGTCGCAACGTCATCGCGACGTTGATGAGCATCGAGATCATGCTCAACGCGGTGAACGTGGCCTTCGTCGCGTTCAACCGCAGTCGCTTCGACAACCATACCGGCCAGATCTTCGGCTTCTTCCTCATCGCCGCGGAAGCGGCCGAGGTCGCCGTCGGGCTCGCCATCGTGCTGTCGCTGTTCCGCGTAAGGCGTACCGTCCGCTCGGACGAAGCCGACCTCTTGAAGAACTAAGAGAACTCGCCCGATGAAGGACCTCCTCTCCTCTCTCTTCCCGGCGAACGACTTCTCGCTCATCGCGGTCGTCATGGCGCTGCCGCTGCTCGGCGCGTTCGTCAACGGCGTCTTCGGACGTCGCCTCGGCAAGGACGCCGTTCGCCTCATGACCCTCGCGGTCACGGGCGCGAGCTTCGCCGCTGCCATCGCCACGTTCATCGCGCTCGACGGCGCGGTCGCCGCGACCAGGACCACCGAGATGGTCACCGAGGCGGGCGGCGCCGCCGCGCACGAGGTGATCAAGCACGGTCACGCAAAGCTCGTGTGGACCGCGTGGGAGTGGATGCGCACGAGCGGCCTCCGCGACGTGAGCATCCCGATCGACCTGAAATTCAGCGTCGACGCGCTCTCCGGCGTGATGATGCTCGTCGTCACCGGCGTCGGCTTCCTCATCCATGTCTACGCGAGCTCGTACATGGAGAAGGACAAGGCCTACTGGCGGTTCTTCTGTTACCTGAACCTCTTCGTCTTCTCGATGCTCGTGCTGATCCTGGCGGACAACCTGCCGGTGCTCTTCATCGGCTGGGAGGGCGTCGGCCTCTGCTCGTACCTGCTGATCGGCTTCTGGTACGACAAGACGCCCAACGCGGCCGCCGGCAAGAAGGCCTTCATCGCCAACCGCATCGGCGACTTCGGTCTCCTCTGCGGCATGTTCCTGCTCGTCTATTACACGGGCGCGCTCGACTGGACCGGCATCGCCAACGGCGCGCAGAACCTGGTCTCGCCGGCCGACGCCGCGCAGGTCCATCTCTGGCCCATCGGCGGCGGTCAGTTCCAGGACGCATCGCTCGGCGGCCTTCGCGTCCCGCTCTCGTGGCTCCAGCCCAACAAGGCGTGGACCATCACCGGCGCCACCGCCGTGAGCATCGCGCTCTTCCTCGGCTGCACGGGCAAGAGCGCGCAGCTCCCGCTCTACGTCTGGCTGCCCGACGCCATGGCTGGCCCGACGCCGGTCTCCGCGCTCATCCACGCGGCCACCATGGTCACGGCGGGCGTCTATCTCATCTGCCGCCTCTCGTTCGTGTTCGTGCTCTCGCCGCCGGTCATGATGATGATCGCGTTCACGGGCGCGCTCACCGCGCTCTTCGCGGCGATCCTGGCGCTCGTCCAGAACGACATAAAAAAGGTGCTGGCCTACAGCACCGTGAGCCAGCTCGGCTTCATGTTCCTCGGCGTCGGCGTCGGCGCCTTCACGGCCGGCTTCTTCCACGTCTTCACGCACGCGTTCTTCAAGGCCTGCCTCTTCCTCGGCGCCGGCAGCGTGATCCACGCCATGCACGTCCGCGTGCACGACGACGATCGCTCGCAGGACATGCGGAACATGGGCGGCCTGCGCAAGTTCATGCCGCTCACGTTCGGCGCCTTCCTCGCGTCGACGCTCGCCATCATCGGCTTCCCGTTCAC
>JAYTZB010000741.1:0-1504 GCA_043742085.1 Polyangiaceae bacterium | reverse complement strand
GTGAGGAAGCGATCGCCCTCGTGCTCACCGATGTCGAAGGTGCGCGCGACGTTCTTGTGGGTCACGCGTCGCGCGAGCTTCACCTCGCGGCGGAAGCGCTCGAGCATCCCTGCAGTGGCCGCGAGCTCCTTCTTGAGCACCTTCAGCGCGACGATCTCGTCGAGCTCGCGATCGCGTGCACGATACACGGTTCCCATGCCGCCCGACCCGAGCATGCCGAGGATCTCGTAGCGGTTCCCCACCAGCGCCGGGCCCGCGGGACCTTCGTGCGTGTGCGGAGCCGGGTCGACGGAGAGCGCTGCTGCCTCGGTTCGGGCCGTGGGATCCGGGTGCGGGGGCTCCGCCATCGAGACCATGGTAGCAGTGAGTCCATGCATCAAGGCGAGATCCTCGAAGCCTCCGGGGTCGCCCTGGCCCGCGCGATCCGCGATCGCCGGGTCACGTCGCTCGCCGTCGTCCAGGCTCACGTCGATCGCGCTCGCCGCGTGAATCCGGCGCTGAACGCCATCGTTCGCGACCGGTACGAGGCAGCGCTCCGCGAGGCGGCGCTCGCCGACGAGCGGACCTCATCCGTGCATCGCGACGATCTCCCCGTCCTCCACGGGGTGCCGTGCACGATCAAGGAGGCGTACGCGCTCGAGGGCATGCCCAACAGCTCGGGCCTCTGGGCGCGGCGCGACGTCGTCGCCACCAAGGATGCGACGGCGGTGGCGCGGCTGCGCGCGGCCGGGGCCATCCCGCTCGGCGTCACGAACGTCTCCGAGCTGTGCATGTGGTTCGAGAGCCAGAACCAGGTCTGGGGTCGCACCAACAACGCGTACGACAGCGCGCGCACCGCCGGCGGGAGCTCGGGCGGCGAGGGCGCCATCGTCGGCGCTGGTGCTTCGCCGATCGGCCTCGGCTCCGACGTCGGCGGATCGATTCGCATGCCGTCGTTCTTCAATGGCGTGTTCGGGCACAAGCCGACGGGCGGCATCGTGCCGAGCACCGGCAGTCATCCGCCCGCCCTCAACGACGTGCAGCGCTTCGATACCACCGGTCCCATCGTGCGTCGCGCCGAGGACCTCATGCCGGTGCTACGCATCGTGGCCGGTCCCGACGGCATCGAGAAGGGGTGCGTGGCGAGTGAGCTCGGCGATCCGTCCGCGGTCGACGTTCGGTCGCTCACCATCTACTCGGTCGAGAAGGGACCAGGCGCCGTGCAAGGCGTGCTCGTCGAGGCGCAGCGTCGCGCCGCAGACGCGCTCGTGGCTCGTGGCGCGAAGGTGGAGCGTCGCGCGATCCCGCGGCTTGCGAGGTCCTTCGAGATCTGGTCGGCGATGATGCACGAGGGGCGTGCAGGCGAGAGCCGGTTCCGCGATCTCATGGCCGATGGGAGCGCCGACTTCGCGCCGTGGCGAGAGCTGGCGCGCTTCCCGCTCGGTCGCTCGCGCTACACGCTGCCGGGGCTCCTGCTCTCGCTCTTCGAAGAGCTACCGGCGCGCTTCACCGCGCGCACGCGGCA
>JAYTZB010000740.1:0-2209 GCA_043742085.1 Polyangiaceae bacterium | reverse complement strand
CGCATACGCGTGCCCGTTCGCCGGCTCAGGTCACTCGCGGAGCTCGTCGAGCAGGCCGTCCACGCCCAGCACGTGCCGTCCTCCGTCGTCGTCGTGCGCCAGCTGCCCGAGCTCCCGAGCATCGCGGTCGACGGCGATCAGCTCCAGGGCGCCCTCTTCAACCTCGTACGAAACGCCATCGAGGCGATGCCCGACGGCGGCACGCTCGCGATCGACGCCGAGCTCCGCGAAGGCGCGGTGGTGGTCCGCGTCGGTGACACCGGCACGGGCATCCCGGAGGAGGTCCGTGGCCGGCTCTTCGAGCCGCTCGTGACCACCAAGCCGCTCGGCCTCGGTCTCGGGCTCGTCACCGCGCGCACGCTGGTCGAAGGGCAGGGCGGCACCATCGCGTGCATCGGCTCCGACGAGCACGGCACGCGCTTCGAGATCACGCTACCGATCGCGCCCGCGGCCTGAGCGTCCGCCGGCGACGAGGTCCGAGAGCCTCGCCACCGCGCGCGACACGTCGGGCTTCGCCGTGAGGAGCCCGCGCATCGGATCGCCGAGCTTCGCGATCCGCGCCGGAACGGTCTTGATGGTGAACGCCCGCGGATCGAGGCCGTGGTCGACCTCGTTCCAGACGAGCGGCGTCGAGACCGTCGCTCCCGCCACCGCGCGCACCGACCACGGCGCGACGATGGCGCGCGTCTGTCCCGTCTGGCCGGTGTCGACGTACACGCGCGCACCGCGCCGCGCGACGATCCGCTCCATCGTCGCGATGTCCGGAAATTCCTCGACCAGCAGCTTCCCGAGCAGATCGGCGAGCGCGCGCGCCGTCGCGAAGCTCTGGCCCTCGCCGAGCGGAACCAGGACGTGCAGGCCGGATTGCCCCGACGTCTTCGCGAAGCTGGGCAGCCCGATGGCGTCGAGATGCTCGTGGAGCCGCTTCGTCAACGTGATGGCGTGCTTCAGCTCCGACTGCTTCACGTCGAAGTCCACCGTGAAGAAGTCGGCCTGCTCGAGGCGCGGCACCCGGCACGCGAGGATGTGCAGCGGGATGCACGCGAGGTTGGCGACGTAGAGGAGCGTCGATGCGTCATCGAGGAGAAAGCCGCGCTTCGGCTCGTCGTTCTCGTCGTCGACCGAGAGCGTGCGCACCCACGCCGGCATGCCCGGCGGCACGTTCCACTGGTAGAAATTCTTTCCCGCGATGCCGTCCGGGTACCGGACGAGGATCACGGGGCGGTCGGCGAGATAAGGCAGGATGACCTCGGCGACGCTGGCGTAGTAGTCGCAGAGATCGCCCTTCGTGTAGCCCTCGTCCGGCCAGAAGGGCTTGCCTCGATTCGTGACCTCGACGCGACGAAGGACCGCGCGCGCGTCCGCGGCTCGATGATCGACGGTGGTGCGCGGCTTCGGCGCAGCCCCTGCGCCGCCCGCCTCGCCCGCCTCGCCCGCCTCGCCCGCCTCGCCCGCGGGCACGTAGATCCACGCTCCGGGATCTCTGGCGTACGGCGACGACTTCTTCTTCGCGACGACGCCCGGCACCCCATGCTCCTTGCAGAATGCAAGGATCGGCGCGAGCGCGCCGTCGAGCGGCGGCGATGCGCGCAGGAAGCCGAGGTCAGGGAGCACGCGCGCGAGCAGCTCACGGCGCTTCGTGAGTGGCAGCCCGCGGACGTCGGCATCTCCGATCGCGAGGAGGTCCTTCGCCACCAGCACCACCGGCGTCGACGTGGTCGCGCGATGCGCGCTTCCCTTGGCGATCCTCTGCACGCGTTGCGCGAGCAGCTTCACGCTGGGATGGCCGCTCGCATCGAAGGCGACGAGCTCGCCGTCGAGGACGATGCGCGTCACGGGCAGCGCCCGCAGCGCGCGCACGACATCGGGATAGAACGCCTCGATCGGCTGACCGACCCCGCTCTTGTCGAACGCGTCGAAGAGGAGGAGGGTCACCACGTCACCGTCGCGAGCCGCGAGGACGCGAACGCCCTCGAGGTCTGCGTCGTAGACCCAACCACGTTGCGCCGTGGAATCCCGCGGCAGCGACGGGCCGCCCGGCGCCGGGATCATCAACGGCGATCGCGAAGGCGCCACGAGCTCCTTCGCGGCGCGTGCGCTCAGCTTCACGGCTCCGTGCGCGCGCGCACGCGCGACGTGCGCCGCGCCGATCTCTCCAGCACGCGCGAGCTCCTCGACGGTGAGGCCCGAGAGCACCGAGCGCGGGAGC
>JAYTZB010000739.1:0-2814 GCA_043742085.1 Polyangiaceae bacterium | reverse complement strand
CGTTGAGCTCGACGGTGTTGTCGATGCGGTCGCGCGTCGGGGAGAGATTCTCCGCGAACGGATTGAAGAGATAGATGCCGTCGACCTTCGTCGGGTCCTGGCTGTCGAGCGTGCCGTGAACGAAGTCCACCTGGACGCCGAGCTTCACGGCGGCAGCGCGCGCGATGTCGACGAGGTGCGCGCGCTGCTCGATGCCGCGGATCCGAGCGCGGACGGTGGCGGCGGCGACGAGACAGAACTTGCCGACGCCGGCCCCGACATCGAGGACGGTCATGCCCGGCTGGTCGACGAGGAGGCGTGCGGCGTGCGCGGCCACCGCGACCGGCGTCCAGTGGACCTTGGAGGCGCGCCGGACCTCGAGCGGGAAGACCTCGTCGAGATCGCGATCGGCCACGCGTTCCCCGCTACGCAGCGCGCGAGCGACGGGGCGCGTGCTGGCGAAGGATCCGCGGAACGATGTGGAGGCAGCCATGGCGCGCGCCCACGAACGTAGCGCCCTTCCACCGGGAGCGACAATCTCCGTGGCGCGTCGGTCGCGCCTCAGTCGCCGCGCAGCTTCTGGCCAACGCCCAGCTTCACGGCGCGCCACGCGAGGCGGATGTCGGCTGCGAGATGACGCGGAGGATCGTAGCCGAAGGCGCGGTGTACGCCGGGCAGCACCTTGCCCTTCGCGGCGACGAAGGCAGCGAAGCGATCCGCGAACGCATCGGCGATGGCGAGCGGATGGGCGGGGTCGCTCTCCATGTGCTCCGCTTGATTGAGCGAGTATGGCTTGCCCGTGCCGAACTCGGTGTACGCCCAGAGGTCGTCCGGCACCTCGACGCCGCCGTAACGGCACTGCCAGACGAGCGGCGCGTAGGCGTTGCGCATGTCGTCGAAGGGCTCTTTTTCCGGGTCGAACAGGGTCTTGTCACGGAGGATCTTCGGTCGCCCGGACGCGTCGAGCTCGTCGCCGCCGCCGTCGCCGTAGAGGAAGAAGCCTGCCGAGCGTCCTTCGAGGTGATTGACGCTGAGCTCGCTCCACTCCGGCGATCGTTCGAGCTTCATGGCGAGCTCGGGATCCTTGTGGCGGATGAGGTCCTCGCGCGGGTTGCCGCCGTTCATGCAGACGAGGCGATCGAAGAACAGCTTCAGGTTGCTGGTGGGCGCGTACCAGTTGACGGGACCGACGACGAGCCACGCGTCGGCGAGGTCGAGGCGCGCGTACATGTCGAGATCCCACATGAGGTCGGGCTCGGCCTTGCTGTCCTTCTCGTAGCAGTTGCAGGGCCACACGCAGAGCGCCATGGAGGTCGAGACGCACGCGTTGCAGCTGCGGATGTGGGCGCGGGCGTAGACGTTGCCGAGGTCCTCGGTATCGACCTCCCACTCGGCGGGCATGCGCGCGGCCATCCGCTCGACGATCGCGCGCGCCTTCGAGTCGATGCCGGGGCAGTTGTACATCCGGCGGTCGGAGCCGGCGATGAGGAGCACTCGAAAGGGGCGCTTCTCGGGCGGGAGCTTACCGCTGGCGTCGTTCGGTTTCACGCGAACGACGGTAGCATTCCGCCAGGCGTCAGCTCGATTCCCAGCGCAGCGTGGGGCAGCGCTCGCCGTGCGCGAAGAAATGTCGCGCGGCGGCGCGTGCGGAGTCGTTGGGTGTGCCGAGCTCGGCGAGCATCTCGTTGGGCATGCCTTCGAGCGCGAAGACGAGCTTGGCTCCGGTGCGCGAGGGGTCGGGCACGCAGGCGTAGGAGATGCCGTCGTCGGCGTCGTCGCAGAACTGCGCGACCGACTCGAGCCCGCCGAGGCCGATGGTCAGCGTGCGTCCGGCGGCGTCCATGATGGTGGTGAGGAACGGCTCGGTGGCTCGGCCGAGGGAATCGAGCTGGTCGAGGAGAGCATCGAGCTCTTCGACGGAGTGCACCGCGATGCTCTCTTCCGGCGACGTTCCCCATTCGACCGTGACTGCATCGCTCTTCGCCATTTGCTCCTCCACCTGTACGACGGCTGCGGCGGCGGTACCAGCACGGTACGATCGCGCGATGAGGAGCGGTCGGTTGGCAGCGGTGGCAACGGTGGCGGCGGTGGTGGCGGTGGCTGGTTCCACGGCGTGTCGCAAGGAGGCGGTCGCGCTCGACGGCGGTGGCGGCGGCCGGCCGTCGACGGTGCTGGGCTCGGGCGCGGTGGGCGGGGAATCGCCTGCGCTGGGGAAGGACCGTTCGGAGGCAGCGTCGCAAGAGCGCTTCGTGGTGCGGATGGAGCGAAGCGTCTGCTACGGCCTGTGTCCGGCGTATGCGGTGGAGATCGGTGCGGACGGCGCGGTCGAGTACGAGGGCAAGTCGTTCGTCTCGGTGCGCGGCCATGCGACGTCGCGTGTGAGTCACGCGGCGACGGCAGCGCTGGAGTCACGCTTCGAGCAAGCGGGCTTCTTCCGCCTGGAGTGGAGCGACCCGTGCACCGAAGTGTCCACGGACAGCCCGACCACGACGCTCACCTTCGTCCACGCCGGCCGCAAGCGAACGATCGGCGACTACCGCGGCAACGGCTGCATGCCGAAGGTGCTGAGGGAGCTCGAGGACGAGGTGGATCGCGTGGTCGGGACCGCGCGATGGGTGGCTTGCGACGCGGGGTATTGCGAGAGGTGATCGCGGACGCGGGTGCGGGTGCGGGTGCCGACGCGTAGGCCGAGGCGGTGGCGCAGGTGGCCGGACCGATGCCGGAGCGAGCTGGCCCCTCGCGACCCGGCGGGCCCTTCGCGCCATCGAGGCGCGTCTCCGGGCGAGCGCGCCCGCCGCTCCGTGAGGCGCCGCCCTTTTTCCGAAACTCCGCCGC
>JAYTZB010000738.1:0-21161 GCA_043742085.1 Polyangiaceae bacterium | reverse complement strand
TCGTAGCACCTGGCGAAGAGCTCGAGGTGCTCGACCACGACGGATCGGATCCGTTCGGGCGCGAGGCGGCCCCTCACCTGCTTGCCGTTGAACATCGTGGTGTCCACGCCGAGCGCGGGGACCTCGGCGACGGTGCTGGTGGGATCGCTGGCAGGCGACGGCACGGCAGGCTGCGGGCTCTCCGGCGCTTCCCGGCTGGTCGCCACTCCTCCGCCGCAGGCGACGACGCAGGCGGCGATCGTCGCGAGCCCAGAACGCTTCATCAATCGAGCTTGCGCACGAGGACGTTGTCGAAGAGCACGATGACGTTCGCTGCCGCGCTACCCGACTCGGTGACACCGAGGACGAGGTCCTCGTTCGCGCAGGTCGTCGGGGCTCCGCCGTTGGAGGCGTGCGCATCGCGATCGACGAGCGGCATGCCGGCGTAGGTCGTGGTTTCGCGGTAGCCGGTCGTGCTGCTCGAGCTCTTCGTGACCCGAATGGTCAGATGCTCCCACGCGCCCTCCGTGTACGGGCGCAACGTGACGTCGCGGTTGCGAGTCCCGCCGACGGTCTGGCCGTCGAAGCCGCCGAGACCGAACGACGCCTCGCAGTCGAAGCTCGCGAGGTGAAACGCAGCGAACGACTCTGACGGAGCGTTGTTGGTGAGGATCTTGATGTCGAGGTCGACCTGGAGCGACAGCGGACCGTTGTTCATGCCGAGGACCTGCCGCACGCTGACCTCGTGGCTGCCCTCGGTCGGCGCATCGACGGTGAGCTGGAGGACCGCGCGCCGCGAGCCGTCCTTGATGACGGCGACCTTGGTCACGGAGGGCGTGATCGCCGTGTCGGTGAAGCCGTAGGGGAGAAGCCCTGCGGTCGGCAGCTCGAAGTCGTTGCAGTAGAGAAAGCCCGGGTCGTTGGTGTGCGCGGCGCAGAACGCGTCGGTCGCGACCGCAACGTCGTCGGTGCGAGCCGAGTCGGTGACGACGGCCGCGTCGGCGCTGTCAGCGCTGTCAGCGCCGTCGGCACCGGGGCCGGCGCCCCCAGCCTCGACCCCGGCGTCGGGGCCGGCGGAAGAATCGAACGAGGAGCATGCCGCACCGACGAGCGTGACCGCTCCGGCCGTCAGGGCGAAGAACGCGATCGAGGGCGAACGGCGCACCCCTAGATCCTACCATCCTGCGGCGTCGCGTGGCCGGCGGCGCAAAACCATGGAGAACGACGACGCGCACCCGCTAGAATGCGTGGGTTCGGAGGAGTGGCCGAGTGGTCTAAGGCAGCGGTTTTGAAAACCGCCGTAGTGAAAGCTACCGGGAGTTCGAATCTCTCCTCCTCCGCCAGAAGCGGCGCCAGCAGGCGAAACGGGCAGCACGCGCCAGCCGCATGGGCGCGGCCCCGAGGTGCGCAACGCGTGCATGCCGGGGTCACGCCTCGTCGCCCGACTCGGCGAGGCGCCTCCCATACGCACGTGACGAGAGCCCGGCCTGCACAACTTGTGCAGGATTGCGCAGCCAAGTTGCGCATTGAGAAGGGACAACCTGCTCACTGTGGCGCTGTGCGACCGTGGCAAATATCAACAATTCCCGCGAAAGCAAACACGGCACGCCCGTTGCTTGAGCTCTCCTGTCACTCGAAGTCGGAGTGAAGACGCTCAACGCGTGAGGGCACCGGCCCGAAGCGCTGGTCCGAAGGGGCGCCACTCGGCCCACGCCGTTCTCCTCGGAGAAACGGTTTGCGGTGCCGCTCGCCCTTTTTCTGGCTCACGCGCACCGCTCTCGCGGGGCGCGGCGACGATTTGCGGCTCGCGACGCCGCGCTCAGCTCGCTCAACGTTTCGCTCTCTCGGAGGTGTCATGAGATTCGTTCGGAAGATCCACTTGCGTTCCTCGCTGCTGACGGTGGCCTTGCTCACGACGAGCGTCGTGGCCTTCGGCACCGTCCTCGATGACACCGGGCAACCTCCCGCGGGCGATCCCTCGGTGTTCACTGGCCCGCTCATCGGCGACCAGTACGCGATCACGAACCTCGCTGCTCTCCCGGAGACGAACGCGGGCGCGTTCGCCGGCGGCGTCACCGGGACGAAGACCGACGCCGCAGGGCAGACGGTCACGCGTCCGGTCGGCCTCGGCAACTTCGACATCCCGGTCGGCGCGCAGCCGAGCCCGCTCTACGGCGCGCAGCCGTGGACGCAGCAGATGGCGCTCTTCGAGGAGTTCGGACGGGACAACCTCGCCGATGCACCTGCCGCCAACGCAGCCATGACTCCGCTCCCGTTCCCGCAGCCCGCCCTCGGCGCGATGCCCGAGAACGATCCGTCGGACATGG
This sequence comes from Polyangiaceae bacterium, assembly GCA_043742085.1. Taxonomy (GTDB): domain Bacteria; phylum Myxococcota_A; class Polyangia; order Polyangiales; family Polyangiaceae; genus Labilithrix. The sequence goes on along the minus strand of JAYTZB010000738.1, from coordinate 18,855 downwards.
GGTCGACCGGCCCGCGCGGCGCCGACCTCGAGGACTTCCTCGGCCAGCGCGGCATCTTCCCGCTCCCCACGGAATACTCGAACACCATCGACCAGAACCCCTGGAAGGGGAAGATCGAGGAGTTCCTCGGCCGCGCGCTCGCCAACCCGCCGGCCGAAGGTCGCCCGCCGGGCAAGGGCTGGTCGCACCAGCGCTGGAACGAGTTCAGCCCCCGCGTCTACTTCAAGACCGCGCAGGGCGGCGCACGCGAGAACCTCGGCATGCGCGACGCGAAGCAGCGTCACGGCTACAACGTCGGCGAGTTCGGTCCCGGCGGTCTCTACAACCGCACCTACTCGTCGACCGATTCGCACGGCTACTACTCGGAGCTCAAGGGCGGCACGACCGGCGTCCGCGTCAGGTTCCACCCGAACTTCCCGGAGCAGAACCACAACTCGGTGTGGACATTCGACGGCACGATGCCGCCGAAGCTCGCGGTCGCTCGCTACGGCGAGCCGATCCTGATGCGCCACTACAACGCGCTGCCGATCAACCCCGCCGCCAACCGCGGCTTCGGCATCCACACCATCAGCACGCACGAGCACAACGGCCACAACCCGGCGGAGAGCGACGGCTACACCAACGCGTTCTTCTTCCCCGGTCAGTTCTACGACTACCGCTGGCCGATGCAGCTCGCGGGTCACGACACCGTGAACACGATGGCGACGGACCCGCGCGCGGCGACGCCGTGCTCGCCCGGCGAGTCCATCATGGTCAACGACGGCCCGACGCCGACCGAGCGCGTCTGTGACGCGAGCGGCAAGATCATGATCCGCGGCGACTGGCGCGAGACGATGAGCACGCACTGGTTCCACGACCACATGCTCGATTTCACCGCCCAGAACGTCTACAAAGGCAACGCCGTAATGTTCAACTATTACAGCGCGTTGGACCGCGGCAACGAGGCCCACGAGGACGGCGTCAACCTTCGCCTCCCCAGCGGCACCGGCCTCGAGTGGGGCAACCGCGACTACGACATGAACCTCGTGATCGCCGACAAGGCGTGGGACACGCAGGGTCAGCTCTGGTTCAACATCTTCAACAAGGACGGCTTCCTCGGTGACCAGGTCCTCGTCAACTGGGCCTACAAGCCGTACGTCGACGTCCGCGCTCGCCGCTATCGCTTCCGCATCCTGAACGGCTCGGTGTCGCGTTACCTCGCGCTCGCGTTCGTCAAGGAAGTCCGAGGCACGGGCGGGCAGATGCCCGGCCCCGCGAACTCGAACGTCTCCTACAACCGCGTGCCCTTCTACATGGTGGCCAACGACGGCAACATCATGGAGCACACGATCCCCTTCGACGGTTCGCAGGACCTCGACGGCTCGGGCAACAAGCAGACGTTCAATGGCATCCTCCCGACCCAGGGCATCGCCGAGCGCTACGACATCGTCGTCGACTTCGCCGCCGGCGGCATCCAGCCGGGCGACAAGATCTACGTCGTCAACACCGCCGAGCACCAGACCGGCAAGGGCATCAACCAGAAGATCAAGATCGAGGACATCCTCAGCGAGAAGTACAAGCCCGTCGCGTCGGCGACCGGCTGGTCCGGCGGTGACCCCGGCGTCACCAAGATCCTTCAGTTCCGCGTCCAGTCCTACTCGGGCCAGGATCTCAGCATGAAGCCGGCGGACTACGTCAACGGCAAGAAGTCGATGATCCCGCTCGCCATCAACCGCAACGATCCCCGCCTCCAGCAGGCGGTGCACCGCACCTTCGACTTCGGCCGCTCGCAGGGCACGGACGAAGCTCCCTGGACGATCAAGACCAACGGAGGCATCGGCCTCAACATGGACGCGCGCCGCATCTCGGCCGCTCCGCGCCTCGGCACCGGCCCGACCGCTGCCGGATTCGTGGGCACCAACGCCGCCGGTGACGACAACGTCAGCGCGCTCGAGATCTGGAAGCTGAACGGCGCCGGCGGATGGAGCCACCCGGTTCACATCCACTTCGAGGAGGGCATCGTCCTCAACCGCGACGGCAAGCCGCCGCCCGCGTGGGAGACGTTCGCTCGCAAGGACGTCTACCGCATCGGTCCCGAGACCGACTCGCGTACGAACATCACGCTCGCCATTCGCTTCCGCGAATTCGCCGGCTCCTTCATGGAGCACTGCCACAACACGCAGCACGAGGACCACGCGATGCTCCTGCGCTGGGACATCGAGCATCCCGGACAGACGCAGCTGATGCCGGCGCCGATTCCCACGTGGGACGGAGTCCAGTACGTCGACTCGGCCGCGCTCCCGACGTTCCGCACCGGTGACGGTGTCGGACCGAATCACTGACCTGAGCGACTCGAGCTAGCAAGGCGCTGGCGACCGCAGATGACCCCGCCATGGACAGCGTCCGTGGCGGGGTTTTCTGCGATTATGAAAGCGTGCACCGAGGTTCCATGAGCAACGTTCGTTTCAGTCTGCCGATCGTGATCGCTCTCGCCGCGGTGACCGCGATGACCGCCGCCTGCTCTCGCGGCTCCGACAAGAGCGCCGACGCAGGACGCGACGCCGCTGCCGCGACGCAGGACCCGTCGAACGGCGGCGCGATGTGGGGCGCCAACTACTTTCCGAACGTGCCTCTCGTCTCGATGAACGGCGAGAAGGTGAAGTTCTTCGACGACCTCGTGAAGGACAAGGTCGTCGCGATCAACTTCATCTACACGAAGTGCGCGGATGCCTGCCCGATGGAGACCGCGCGCCTGCTCGAGGTGCAGAAGCTCCTCGGCGATCGCCTGGGCAAGGACATCTTCTTCGTCTCGATCTCGATCGACCCCGCGCACGACACGCCCGAGGTGCTGAAGGAGTACGCGAAGAGCTGGCACACCGCGCCGGGCTGGACGTTCTACACGGGCAAGGACGAGGACGTCACGCTGCTCCGGAAAAAGCTCGGCATCTTCGACGAGGACATCAAGAAGAAGGACCACAACCTCAGCATGCTCATCGGCAACCAGAAGACTGGTCGCTGGATGAAGCGCTCGCCGTACGAGAATCCGTACGTCCTCGCGCAGCAGCTCGGGAGCTGGCTCTCCAACTGGAAGCTGCCGCAGCCGACGGATCGCAACTACGCCGACGCGCCTGCGGTCCGCAACATCACCGCCGCCGAGGAGATGTTCCGCGCACGATGCTCGTCCTGTCACACCGTCGGTGGCGGCGACAAGAACGAGGTCGACGAGCGTCGCGTCGGTCCCGATCTACTGAACGTCACGAAGCAGCGCGATCGCGCGTGGCTCCTGCACTGGATGATGCGGCCGGACGAGATGCTCGCGCAGCAAGACGCTCTCGCGGTGAAGCTGTTCAACGAATACAAGCAGATCACCATGCCGAACCTCCGGCTCTCGCAGGACGAGGCAGAGGGCCTGCTCGGTTACATCGAGGAAGAGAGCAAGGGCGTCGAGCGTCGCGCCGAGCGCCTGCGTGTTGCCGCGAAGAGCGGAGACGGCGGCTCTGCCAACGCCGAGGCAGACGCAGGTCCCGCGAATCCGAGCACCGCAGCGGTCCGCTGAGCCGCGTGCGGCGTCACTCCTCGCGCCCCGCTGCCTCGCTCGGCTCGTAGCGCGTCGCGCGTGCGTAGCCCGTGCGGACGACGCGCTTCTCCGCGACGAGCTCGCGGAGCGCGCGGAGAGCGGTGCTCTCCGAAACCCCGAGCGCGCTGGCGAGCTCGCCGACCGAGGCACGTCCGAGCTGCGCGAGCTTGGAGTGGAAGCGATCGTTGTTCGACTCGGGCACGCTGATGGCGCGTGGCGCACGGCGCGGCGTGATCTCGATCGGCGCCTCTTCTTCGGGCAGCGGGATCTCGAGGTCGGCGACATCGGTGTCGTTGTCGTCGGTGCCGATCGACACCACCGGAACGGCTGTCCCGTAGCCGTGCTCGGTGACGCGAACCCAGTCGCCGCGCGGCTTGAGGAAGGTGCGGAGGCGGTGGATGGTCGTGCGGATGAGCGGGTCGTGCCGCTCGGGCCGATAGGTTCGCAGGCCCCAGAGCTTCGCGACGATGACCTCCTTCGAGACGTCACCGGTGGCGAGCAACCGCAGGAGCGCCGGACACCAGCGCGGCGGGCTCGGACGGAGCAGCATGTCGCCTTCGTCCTCGAGGAAGACCGCGTCCTCTGCGGGGAGGATGATGATCCGTCGACCCGGTACGAGCCCCAGGAGCTCGGGCACCGCCCCGAGCAGACCGAACGAGAGCAGACGATGCAGCACGCGCTCGTCCCGCGCGACCACGGCGCGAAGGAGAGGCGTGAGCTCGTCCTCCGGAAACGGGCGCGCGCGATCCGGTCCGCTGCCGAGCTGCTCGAGCACGGCCCGCGCCCAGTGTGATTGATGCGTGCTCGCGAGCGTGCGGAGAGCGTCCTCGGCGCGCTGAGCGCGCGGTAAGTCGCCCGCCGCCTTCGCGACGTAGAGCTCGAAGCCGAGGAGCTCGGAGCGAAACGCGAGATCGCCCTTGTCGATGAGCTCGGTGGTCTGATCGAGCAGCTCGCCGCACGCCGCGGAGCCGGCGCTCCAGCGCGTGACATGGAGCCGCGCGAGCAGGCTCCTGACCTTGGCGCGACGCGCGTCGACCTTGAGCGCGAGCTGATCGGCCTGGTCGAGCGCGCGCAGCGCTTCGGTCTTCTGGCCGCGGAGCCCGAGCTGCGACGCGAGCTCCGTGAGCAAGCTGTGACGCGAGTAGGAGTCGTGCGACCGACGTCCGAGCAACGCCTCGATGTGGCGGGTGACCTCCTCGCCGGCCATGAACTTCGGGCTGTACGTCGCGATGGAACACTCGATGGCGTACGCGTTGAGGCCGAGCCCGAGATGCTCGGCATGAGACTTCGCCTGCTCCAGCAGATCGATCCCGCCGCGCAGGCGACCGATCTGCACGAGCGCGTGGCCACGGAGATCCGTCGAGAGCATCTTCGCGTAAGCGAAGCTGGCGGTATGTGCGGCGCGTAGAGCGCGTAGAGCGTGCTGCGCGGAAGCGCGATAGTGGCCGGTGAAGTATCGCTGGACCGCGAGGCCCTGGTACGCGAAGGCAGCGGACCACGCGTCGCCGCTGCCGATGTAGACGCGAACGCGCTCCACGAGGAGCTCGTACGCGCGCTCGAAGTTGCCGGCGCGTGCATGCGCGACGCCGAGGAAGAACCTCGACGCCGCGAGAGTGCGGAGGTCCTGGGTGGGGCTGCGCTGCCTCCACGCGTCGAAGCACGTCTCCGCGTCCTCGATGCGACCCAGGAACGTCAGCGCTCCGACGGCAAAGGCGACATCGGTGTCGTCGAAGCGACCCGAACGCGCGTCGAAGGTGGCGGCGACGACCTTCGCGTACTGACCCGCGAAGAGCTCGCGAGCGAGCGCCGTCTCGCCGACGCGGACGTCCTTTTCGTCCTTTTTGGTGCGTCCGCGAGCCGCCAACGTGACGTGATTATACCACCGATTTCATTACACATATCGGCAATCGCGTCACGTATCGCGGCGCCGGATACGGGCCGAAACTCGGTTTCGGGGGTGGCGTGACGCAGATTGCTTGTTGTCGACGCCGCTGGTTTCGACCCCTCCAAGGAGTTTCGTCATGAAGTCTCGCATCGTCATCGGGTTCTTCGGTCTCGCAGCCTTCTCCGCCCTCTCCGTCGCTTGCGGCGGGAGCGGATCCGCGAGCTCCGATCTCGGAACGTCGAGCGCGAACCGCCTCACCCTCGACGTGCGCTGCGCCGCGGACAGCGATTGTCCCGCCAGCTTCCAGTGCGTGGTCGAGGTCGAGCACGGCGTCTCCCAGAGCTACTGCGAGTCGCATGACCCCGTCCCGGCCGGCGCGCCGGCGACGTGCCCTGCCGGCTTCGAGGCCGAGCCCGAGCACGGTGCGTTGGCCTGCAAGCCCGACGGCTCTGGCGCGGCCGGCGGCGGCGCAAGCGGCGGCGGAAGCGGCGGCGGCAGCACATCGGGTGGCCACGGCGCCGACGATGGGACCGGCGGATCGGACGCGGGTCACGGCGCCGACGACGACGCCGCAACGTCGACGGGCACGTCGCCTGCGGGCGCCGCGTGCACGACGAGCGCGGACTGCGCCACAGGCCTCGAGTGCGAGATCGACATCGAGCACGGCGGCACCACGACGGTCTGCCATCTCCACGGCGGCGGCTCGAGCGGCGGCGGCAAGAAGTGAGCGCCGGCGAGGGAATCGTAGGGTCACCGGTTCGGCAGGGAGGATTCGTGAGCTCGCACAAGACCATGGGAACCAACGTCATCGCAGCCTCCGATACGCCGGCGCTCTTCGACCGGCCGACGGAGCGACAGCTACCGATCGAGGGCTCGAGCGGGTTCCGCCTGCTGGTCGTCACCGGCCATCACGCGGAGACCTTCAGCTTGCCGGCGTCCGGCGAGGTCGCGATCGGACGCGGCACCGAGTGTCACGTCCGAATCGACGATCCGCGGCTCGCGCGTTGTCACGCGACGCTCGTCGTCGGTCCCGATCTCGTCTTGCGCGATCTCGGGAGCGCGGCGGGCTGTCACGTCGGCGGGCGGCATCTCGCGGCGAACGAGAGCGTGGCCATCGCGCCGGGCGTGGTCATCCTCCTCGGCGGCGCGACGCTCGTCGTGCAGCGAGGTCACGCGAGCACGCGGCTCCGTCATGTGCGGAGCCACGACTACTTCGAGGCGCGCGTCGAGGACGAGTGCGCACGCGCCGAAGCGAGCAACAGCATGTTCACCGTGGCGCGCATCCGTTGCCGCCCGCAGACCGCCATCAGGGTCGAGGCCGTGCTCGCGCGCTGGCTTCGTCCGATGGACGTCGTGGCTCTGTACGCGCCCGACGAATACGAGGTCCTGCTCGTCGACACTGCACCGGAGTCGGCGCGGCAGCTCTGCGACGCGATCGTCATCGAGCTGTCGGACGCGGCGCTCGGCCTCGTCGCTTGCTCTTTCCCGCAGGACGCGCGCTCGCCCGAGGCGCTCTCGAGGGAGCTCGCGGGCGTGCCCGCCAGCGAGGACACCGCAAGCTCTCTCAGCCACCTCGGGCCCGAGCTCGCGCTCGTCGCTCGCGGCAACATCAGCGTCCTGCTGCTCGGCGAGACCGGTGCCGGCAAGGAGATCGCCGCGAACGCGATCCACCATCACTCACCGCGCGCGAAGGAGCCGCTCGTCTCCATCAACTGCGCAGCGTTCTCCGAGACGTTGCTCGAGAGCGAGCTCTTCGGTCACGAGCGGGGCGCCTTCACCGGCGCGCACAAGACGAAGATCGGGCTCATCGAGAGCGCCGACGGCGGCACGTTCTTCCTCGACGAGATCGGCGAGATGCCGATGTCGCTCCAGGTGAAGCTCCTGCGCGTCCTCGAGCAGAAGGAAGTCATGAAGATCGGCGCGGTCCGCCCGCGCAGCATCGACGTGCGCTTCATCGCCGCCACCAATCGCGACCTCGAAGCCGAGGTCATGCGCGGCGCGTTCCGCCGCGACCTCTACTACCGCCTCGCGGCGGCGACGGTCGTCATTCCGCCGCTCCGCGACCGGAGCGACGAGATCGTCGGGCTCGCCAATCTCTTCATCGCGCAGAGCTGCGCGAACGAAGGCCTGCGCGCACCGCCGCAGCTCTCCGCGGAGGCCGAGGTCGTCCTCCAGGAGTACACGTGGCCCGGCAACGTGCGCGAGCTCCGCAACGTCATCGAGCGCGCGGTGCTCCTCTGCCGTGACGGTCGCATCCGTCCCGAGCATCTGCCCACCGAGAAGATGGGTCGGACGCTGCCGGCCGTCGTGCCGACCGTGCTGCCCTCGAGCCCGTCGTCGCGGCCCCCCGCGAGCATGACCTCGAGCAGCTACCCGCGCTTCGAGACGCCGCGCTACGGAACGCCGCGCTTCGAGATGCCTCGCACGGAGGGGCTCGCGCCGGCGAAGGTCGAGAAGCGCGAGAACGTCATCAACGCGCTCGCGCAGTGCGCGGGCAACCAGACCCAGGCCGCGCGGGTGCTCGGCATTTCACGCCGCACCCTGGTGAAGCGTCTCGAGGAGTTCGCCCTTCCGCGACCGCGGAAGACGATGCCTCCCAACGAGACCTGAGGCATCGGCAGCGCGCCAGCCGACCGGAGAGTCGGTCGACGCGCCGCGGTATGCGGAAAAACTTCGAAAAAAGAGGCAGCGTGGCTCGGTTCGAGGTGGCAGCGTGACCGGTGAAAGAGGATAATCCCATGATGCGCAAAACTCCCCTGCTGCTCGGCGCATTCGTGGCGTTTGCATGCTTTGCGTGCGGCTCCGTGGCGGGTCCCTCCGAGCCCTCGACATCCTCGCCCTCGTCAGGTGCGGGCGGCGCGGCGGGCGCGGCGGGTGCTGGGACCGACACGAGCGCAGGCGCCGCTGGCGCGAACGCGCCCGCGGCAGGTCAACCGGGATCGACGCCGGCGCCCGGCACCACGGCAGTCTCCAGTTCGTTCGGCGGTAGCTACAGCGTTCCGACGACGGCCGCGCTCGCCGCGGCAGCGACCTTCGACATGCCCGAGCTGAACTGGTCGGTGCAGGGCAACGTCGCGACGCTCGCGTACAACCTGCCGCGCGCGCTCGTGGGCAAGGTCGTTCGCGTGACCTTCACCGGACCGTTCGATCCCGCGACCGGCACGGCGACGCTGTCGGGCACCCCCGGCACCTCGACGTGCACCGTGACGGCGACGACGGTGTCGTGCTCCGAAGCGATGCAAGGCCTCGTGCCCCTGAACCCGGACCTCAACGTCGTGTCGAGCCTCGCGGCGACGTATGCCGGCCCGGTCTCGGATCGCACGGCGCTCGCGCAGCAGTTCGCAGGCGACCCGATCGGGATCGCGCTCATCGACCTCTCTCGACCCGGCGTTGCCGACCCGAGCGAGGTCGAGGCCGCCGGTCACCAGAAGGGCAAGTAGGCTCTGCCCGCGCGACGCGGCCGCGCGGCCCCCGCGCAGGCGCGTCAGTGCAGGAAGACGTTGTTGAGCGCCTGCACGAGGACGCCGACGATGCTCTCGCCGGCGATTCCGCCGGCGGCGATCGGTACGAGATAGCGCTCGGCAGCACGCCTGTTCGTCGCCGTGGCGATGCTCGCGAACGCGGCGCCGAGGAACATCGCGAGCGGATAGAAGAACGGGAGCATGAACCCGAGCCCGAGGCCGGTGGGTGATGGAACCCATCGTTTGTAGGCCTTTGGTGCAACGGTCTCGGCGACCGCGAGCAACGCGCCGATGGCTGCGCCCCAAGCGATCGCATGCTGGGACATGGGATGGAGATTGCCGATGCCGAGCTTGAACACGTCGGCGACCGCCTTCCACTGCTGCGCCGCGACGGCCGGGAATGCCGGCGCTCGCGTCGCGCTTCCGGTGAGCGCCAGCGCGTTCGGGACGAGGATGAAGTAGCCGAGCGTGCTCGCGATCGTTCCCGTGAAGACGCCCATCGCCTGCGCGAGGAACTGTCGTCGCGGGTTGGCGCCGAGGAGGTATCCCGACTTCAGGTCGTTGAGCAGATCGGCGGCCGCGTGCGAAGCACCGGAGCTGATCGCGGCGGTCTGGAGGTTCGCGGTGGCGTTCTGCGGGATCAGCATCCCGTACGTCAGCTGCATCACCTGTCCAAGGGCGCCGCCCGGAGTGATGTCGCTCTCACCCGTGGTGCGGCATGCGACGAGCGCGAGGACGAACGTCATGGCGATGGCGAGCACGCCGTAGTGCAGCGGGATCTCGAAGTACCGCCATGCGAGGAGCACGATCCCGAGCCCCGATCCCACGATGCCCATGGCGAACCACCGCGCGGGCACCTCGATGTCCTCGTCAGCCGCGGGAGCGCCGTTCTTTTTCGGCAGCATTCCGGCGAGCGCGCGCACCATCGTTCGCCACTGCGCGACCAGCGATACGAGCCCGCTCGCCACGAGCACGGGGGCGCCGAACCAGATCCCGATTTCTCTCCATGCCGTGCCGGGAGCAGTCGCGGCGCGCGCGATGCTCGAGGCGCCAGCCGCCGACTCCGCGCCCAGCGCTGCAGGCGCGACGAACGCGACGAGCACCACGCCGCCGATCATCATCCAGGCGGTGATCCGCAGTCCGATGAGCATGCCCGCGAAGAGCAGCGCCGGACCGTGATCGAGCTTCACCAGGTAGTCGCTGAGCACGAAGGGCCGACCGTAAGGGTGAATCGACCGCGGGCCCGCCGTTGCCATCGAGCTCGTGAGGGACGGCCAGACGTTGCCGATCCAATCGAAGACGTTCGACGATCCGGGCACGAGCGCGGCGCGAACCACGGCGCCGGTCTCCACATCGACGCCGACCTTCCGGATGTCGAGGTCCTTGAGAAGCGGCACGAGCGCGGAGAGGCCGGCGGTCACGAACAGCACACGAGCCTTGAGGAGCGCTTCACCGCCGCGGCTGTACAGCCCGTGCAGCGTGACCGCCGCTGCGGTTCCCGAGGGGAACTTGAGCTTGTCGCGATTGATCATGCTGCGCTTCATCGGGATGGCGAGGGTCACGCCGAGGGCGCCGAGGAAGAAGATCCAGAGCGCGACGACCACCCACGGCTGCTGGGTGCCGGCGGGGTTGGTATCGGTGACCGACAGCAGCAACATCGCGGGGAACGCGGCGACCACCATCGTCCCCGTCGCGTAGCCGGCCGACGATGCGGTGGAGACCGCGCAGTTGGTCTCCAGGATCGACATCGGGCTCTTGAATGCGCCCGCCTTGTGGAGGGACGTCGAGAGCGCATACGAGAGGATGCAGGCGGTCAGGTTCACACCGAGGAACCACCCCGTCTTCAGCCCGATGTAGACGTTCGTGAAGGAGAGGAAGAAGCCGAGCACGCTCCCGGTGAGGACAGCGCGAAGCGTGAGCTGGGGAGCGCCAGGCCGATAGGCGCGCGCGTACCACTCGGCCTCGTCGAACGAGAGGACGTCGTCCGGCGGGATCTCGAGCGGCCGTCCCGCCTCGATTTCCTCGGGGGTCCGAGCCGGCTCCTGAAACATTCCCACGGGAACCTCTTAAGCCGAGGTCGAGAGGGGACGCCAGTGTGACATCCTGTCGTAACCGCTACGGCTCGGTGCTAAGTAAACAGGATCGTGTCGACGGCCGCTGTTCCCAAGAGGGCGATGAAGAAGGACCCGCCGCGACGGACGAAGGAGCTGCCCTGGCACCTCGTCTACTTCATCCTCGCCGCCTTCGATCTGATGACGATCGGGTTCAGCCTCTATCTGAATCATCAGCTCAATCAGTCGTACGAGACGTCGGTCGCTTCGAATCGAGAGTGGGTCACACGTCTGTCGCGTTACCGCGAGCTCCTCGACCTCGCGCAGCTCGTGAACGCGCCGGGTAACGACGTCTTCGACACGCACGACGTGCCTCGCGAGACCGATCGCATGACGCGCGCGCTCACGACGTTCAGCGAGGCCCTCGAGGCCGAGCGCGTCGACCTCGCGGCCGTCAAGCAGCGCGTTCGTCCCGCGGACCAGGAGCACGTCCAGCACATCGTCGACACCATGGCTCACATCCCCGCGAGCATGCGCGAGATGGTGGCGGAGGAGACCGAGATCTTCACGTTCTTCACCGCGGGTCAGCCGGAGCGCGCAGGCCAGCGCATGGCGACCATGGACCGGCGTTACGCGAAGGTGAACCTCGAGCTGATGGCGCTCGCGACCGGCGTCGAGGGGCTCCAGACGAAGGAGCTCGAAGCGCAAGGCGCGATCGCCGCACGGCTACGGACGCTGGAGCTCGGCGTGGCAGCGATGCTCGCCCCGATCGTCCTCGCCATCGCGCTCTACGGTCATCGCCTGTCGAGAGCGTTCCAGGCGCAGACGAAGCGAAGCGTCGAGCTGATGAACGGCGTGCGCGTGGCGGTGCTCGCAGCGACACCGGAGTGCGTCCTCGAGCTCGCCGACAACGGCATCATACGAAATGCCAACCCCGCCGCGTACTCGCTCCTTGGCTACGAGCCGGGCACGCTCGAGGGAATGCACGTCCGCGAGGTCGTGCCGAGCGACGACAGCAGCGACGACTCGGGCGACGATCCCGTGTGGCGCAGGTCGGGACAGACCATCGACTTTCAGGCGCGACGCAAGGACGGCCGCCGCATTCCGTGCGAGCTGCGGGTGAGCGAGAACGGCATCGAGAACGAGGGCTACGTTCTCGTCCTCCGCGACGTCTCCGATCACATGGCGCGCATCCACGCCGAGGAGGTCGCGCGGCGCATGGCGGAGGAGGCGAACCGCGCGAAGAGCGAGCTGCTCGCCAACATGAGCCACGAGATCCGCTCGCCGATGAACGCCATCCTCGGTTACGCGGACTTGCTTCTCGACGTGCAGAGCTCGCCGAGCGACCGCCTCAATCACGTGCTGACGATGCGCCGCAACGGCCAGCACCTGCTGACGATCCTCAACGACATCCTCGACCTGTCACGGCTCGAGATGGGGAAGCTCGAGGTCGCACCGGCGCCCGTGGGCCTCGCCGAGGTCGTCGCCGACGTGCTCAGCCTGTTCCGTCCGCTCGCCGCCGACAAGGGTCTGTCCCTCGAGGTGCACTGCGCCGGCGGTGTGCCCGAGACCATCATGACGGACGCCACGCGCCTCCGACAGATCTTCTTCAACCTCCTCGGCAACGCCATCAAGTTCACGCCGTCCGGCAAGATCGAGCTGATCCTCTCGGCGAAGGACTCCAGCGAGCCCGAGCCGCGCCTGAAGGTCGAGATCTCCGACACCGGCATCGGCCTGACCGACGAGGAGCAGCAGAAGCTCTTTCGTCCGTTCTCGCAGGTCGACGGCTCGAACAGCCGGCGCTTCGGAGGCACGGGTCTCGGGCTCGTCATCTCCCGCAAGCTCGCGCGCGCGCTCGGCGGAGACGTCACCGTGAAGAGCCTGCACCGGCGTGGAAGCACGTTCACCGTGGAGGTCGCCACCGGTGACATCTCGTCGGTGCCCATCGTCGATCAGCTGTGCACGGCCGTCGCTCGTGACGAGCCGCTCGGCGCCCTACCGGAGCTCTCGGGTCGTATCCTCCTCGCCGAGGACGGCGTCGACAACCAGGACCTCTTCCGGGTCATCCTCGAGCGAGCCGGCGCCGAGCTGCTCATCGTGAAGAACGGCGCCGCCGCCGTCGAAGCCGCCATGCGGTCGCGCGACAATGGCAACCCGTTCGATCTCATCCTGATGGACATGCAGATGCCGGAGCTCGACGGCTATGCCGCCACCGCCCGGCTCCGCAAGGACGGCTGGACCGGCCCCATCGTCGCCTTCACCGCCCATGCGATGCGCGGCGATCGCGAACGATGCATCGCCGCCGGCTGCGACGACGTGATCACCAAGCCGGTCTCTCGCGAACGTCTGCTCGTGGAGGTGGCGCGGCATCTCGGGCATCCCGCGACGGCGACGCTCGCCATCACCACCATGCCCGCCCCCAGCACCGGCGGCGAGGACGCCTACGAGCGGGCAGTGAAGCCGCTCGTGGTGAATTTCATCGCGGCCCTCAGCGAACGCATCTCGCTCATCGAGACGCGCGCCAAGGCGGACGACCGCGACGGGCTGCGCGAGGCGAGCCACGACATGCAGGGCATGGCCGGCGGCTTCGGTTTCCCGATGATCTCGGCGGCCGCGGCGCAGGTCGAGATGGGTATCGCAGAGAACATCGGTCGGGAGCTGTTGCTGCTCCGCGTCGAGCGTCTCGTGACGCTGTGCAAGCGCGTCGTCCGGTCGACGAACTGAACAGTTACGAACTGTTTGCGGTTGAATGAGGCGCCATAAAAAACCGCCCTTTTTCGCCTGGTAAGCCCGTGGCGATATGCGACACTAGGAGCTGCGCGGGGCAATTTGCATCAGATCTTCTTGCAACCCTGCAAGAAGGTCTTTCACGTGCGCAAGTCGCGAGCTGCATCCGGGACCATCCACTTGCTCGAGAGAAACACCGAACGCCAGCTCCGGATCGAAGGCTCGAGCGGGTTCCGTCTGCTCGTCGTGTCCGGCCCGCGTGCCGAGACGTTCAGCCTCCCCGCCTCGGGCGAGGTTGCCATTGGGCGCGGTGAGGACTGCCAGATCCGCATCGACGACGCGAGGCTCTCGCGCAACCACGCGGTCCTCGTGGTCGGCGCCCAGCTCGTCCTGCGCGATCTCGGCAGCGCGAATGGCTGCCAGGTGGCCGGGAAGCTCCTCTCGCCGAACGAGAGCGTCGCCATCTCGCCTGGGGTCGTGATCATGCTCGGCGGCGTCACGCTGGTCGTCCAGCGCGGGCATGCGAGCACCCGCCTGCGCCACGTCCGCAGCCACGATTACTTCGAGGCACGCGTCGAGGACGAGTGCGCTCGCGCAGAAGCGAGCAACAGCCTTTTCTCGGTGGCGCGCATCCGCTGCGCCCCCAAGTCGTCGGTGAAGGTCGAGGCCGTGCTCGCGCGCTGGCTCCGCCCGATGGACGTCGTGGCTCTCTACGCTCCCCTCGAGTACGAGCTGCTCCTCGTCGACACCGCGCCCGATTCTGCTCGTCAGCTCTGCGACGCCATCGTCATCGAGCTCGGCACCGACGCCGTGGGGCTCACGGTCTGCTCGTTCCCGCAGGACGCGCGCTCGCCGGAGGGCCTCTCCAGGGAGCTCGCGGGGATCCCCACCACGCAGGACACGTCGGGCTCGCTGAGCCACCTCGGCCCCGATCTCGAGCTCGTCGCTCGCGGCAGCATCAGCGTGCTGCTCCTCGGCGAGACCGGCGTCGGCAAGGAGGTCGCGGCGAGCGCGATCCATCGCAATTCACCGCGCGCCAAGCAGCCGCTCGTCTCCATCAACTGCGCCGCGTTCTCCGAGTCACTGCTCGAGAGCGAGCTCTTCGGCCACGAGCGCGGCGCTTTCACGGGCGCTCACAAGACCAAGGTCGGTCTCATCGAGAGCGCCGACGGCGGTACGTTCTTCCTCGACGAGGTCGGCGAGATGCCGCCGTCGCTCCAGGTGAAGCTTCTGCGCGTCCTCGAGCAGAAGCAGGTCATGAAGATCGGCGCCCTCCGCCCGAGGAGCATCGACGTACGCTTCATCGCTGCGACCAACCGCGACCTCGAGGCCGAGGTCTCGCGCGGCGCGTTCCGGCGCGACCTCTACTACCGGCTCGCTGCCGCCACCGTCATGATCCCGCCGCTCCGCGAGAGGCAGCACGAGATCGTCGGACTCGCCAATCGCTTCATCGCGCAGGCGCACAACGCCGCGGAGGGCCGTGAGGTGCCGCGCCTCTCGGCCGAAGCGCGTGAGGTCCTCGAGACCTACGCGTGGCCGGGAAACATCCGCGAGCTGCGCAACGTCGTCGAGCGCGCCGTGCTGCTCTGCCGCGACGGTCGCATCCGGCCTGAGCACCTTCCCACGGAGAAGATGGGCCGCGTGCTGCCGACGGTCCTCTCCAAGGTGGTTCCATCGAAGCACGTGGATCTCCGCGAGCTCGCGCCGGAGCTCGCCAGCACCTCCTCCGCTCGAGAGCGCGAGCGGGCGCCGATCACCGACGCGTCTTCGCTGGGCTACGGACCGCCGGAGAGCGGCCGCCTCGGCGAACGAGACAGCGTCGTGAGCGCGCTCGCGCAGTGCGCCGGCAACCAGACGCAGGCCGCACGCGTGCTCGGCGTCTCGCGCCGCACGCTCGTCAAGCGCCTCGAAGAGTTCGCGCTGCCCCGACCGCGCAAGCAGATGCCCTGAGTCTCGGCCTCGCGAGACTCTGCAGCGTCCTCAGCGCGCTCCGACCTCGCGCTCGCCACCCAGACCTGCGATCGCCTCGGCGAGCCTCTCTATCTGCGACGTGCCGAGGCCGGTGCTCGCGAGATCCGCGCGAGCTTCTTCGAGGACGGATGCGCGCGGTGCGCTGCGGGGAACACGAACGACGAGCGACGCCATGCGCGCCGTGATGCGAGCGATCGCCGGCCTTAGGTCATCATCGAGCGAGAATGTCGCCGCCCCTGACGCTGGCGCCGTGGCCGCGCGCTGCTGCATCGCCTTGGCGGCCTCGATCTGCGCGCGGAAGAAGGCGTCCACCAGCTCTCGCCGCGGCGGAGCTCCTCCGCGTAACGACGCCGCCTTCATGACCGCCTCCGCGGAAGCCGCGAGGACGCGCTCCTCCTGCGCCGGATCCTCGACCGCCTTGCCGACGCGGAGCTTGGCGGCGGCGACGTAGGGCATCAACGCCAGGCGCTCCTCGGTGGCCGCGAGCAGAGCGCTCACCGGTGAGGCCGCGCGCGGCCCCGCACCGGGACCGAGCCACCGCGCGCGCACCACTCCGAGCCTGCCGCTCTCTTCTTCGTCGAGGAGCCAGGCGTCGAGCCGATCGGCGAGCTCGCCGCATTCGGCGCGGAGCCAGATGGCAGTGACGTCCTGCGTGAGCGGGCCGACCTGCTCGACCCCGGGCGCCGCTGCCGCCCAGCGCGGAGCCTCGAACGTGTTCGTCATCGCGGCGTCCGCTTCGCCGCGCGCGAATGCGGCACGCACCGCATCGTTGTCGGCGATGGCGCGAATCTCCGCGGCGTGGAGGAGCGACCGCGCGACGCGCTCGAGGTGTCCGCCTTGATTCACGAGCACGCGAAGACCAGGACGGTCGATGGCAGCCAGCTGAGCGAGCGGGTCCTGCGTGGTCGCCGGTGTCGCCGCCGGCGGCGATCGCCGGCGCAAGAGGAGCACGGCGCCACCGCGCGCGATCGGCACCGAGAATCGACCGCCGATCGAGCGCTCGGGACGCACCGTGATCCCGTCGGCCGCGAGATCGAAGCGACCGGTCCGCAGGTCCTCCGCGAGACCGGGCCAGCGAAAGCGCGTCCAGCCGAGCTCGGTCTTCTCGGCGCTTGCGAACGCCGCGACGAGCGCCGGCGCGAAGCCTTCGACGCGATCGTCGCGCCAGATGCTCAGCGGTGGATAGTCCCCGCTGGTCCCAGCACGAAGCGGCGCATGGAACCCGACGGGTGCCGTTGTCGGGAGCGGGGCGATCGATGCGGCAGCGGGCGTCGTGGCAGGCCGCGCGCACGCGACCAGCAAGCAGAGCAGCGCGACGTAGAGCGTCCGCGTGATCACCGGCACGCCTCCGCTGCCAGCAGTCTGCACACCGACGAGTCGCATGCCCTGACGATAGCCGATGCCGGCTCGCCTCAACGTGGCAGGCACGGACCGCGTCGACCCGAAGCGTCGAACGCATCTCCCCGCCACGCGGCAGGCACGTTTCTCGCGGGCGTGTGAACGCCATGCTCGCGTCCATGATCCCAGTCGAGCTCGGAGACGTCCTCGCGGGCAAGTACCGCATCGACCGCATCATCGGCGCGGGCGGCATGGGTGTCGTCGTCGCGGCCGAGCACATCCAGCTCCGCCAGGTCGTCGCCATCAAGTTCGTCCATCCCGATGCGCTCGGGAGCAGCGAAGCGCTGGAGCGCTTTCTTCGCGAGGCCCGCGCGGTGGTACGGCTGAGGAGCGAGCACGTCGCACGCGTGATCGACGTGGGGGCGCTCGCCAACGGCACCCCGTTCATGGTGATGGAGTTCCTGTGCGGATCGACGCTGGGCACGCTCGTCGACGAGCAGTCGCCGTTGCCCATCGCCGACGTCGCGCACTACATCATCCAGGCGTGCGAGGCCCTCGCGGAGGCGCATTCCCTGGGCATCGTCCATCGCGACCTCAAGCCCGAGAACCTCTTCCTCACCCACTCGGTCAGCGGTGCTCCGCTGGTGAAGGTCCTCGACTTCGGCGTCTCGAAGATGGAGTCCGCGGGTGGTACGCGCGGGCTCACGAAGACGGCCGCGCTCGTGGGGTCTCCCCTCTACATGGCGCCCGAGCAGATGCGGTCGGCACGCGCGGCAACTCCACGCTCCGACATCTGGGCGCTCGGCGTCGTGCTCTACGATCTGATCTCGCACAGCCTGCCGTTCGACGCGGAGTCGATGCCAGAGCTGTGCTTGAAGGTCACGCTCGAGGCGCCGTTTCCGCTGCGCGCGCGGCGAGCGGACGTACCGCCGGCGCTCGAGGCGGTGATCATGCGGTGCCTCGACAAGGACCCGACGCGACGTTACGCGAGCGCCGCCGAGCTGGCTTCTGCGCTCGCGCCGTTCGCGCCGCCCGAGGCCGGCGCAGCAGTCGAGCGCGCGCGCCTCATCGCGACGGGCGTCCAACCGGCGGACCTCGGGCCGGCCAACGCCGCAGGGCCCGCGCTCGTACCGCCGTACGTATCGCGCGCGAGCACGCCGCGGTCGACGACCCAGGATGACGCCATGCGCGCGCGCAGGCGGCACTACCGCGGCGTCGCGGCAGCGGTCGCGGTCACGGCGCTCGTGGTCGGGATCACGGTCCCGCTCGTCGTCGCTCATCTCGAGCCGGACGAGAAGCCGGCCGCGCCGGACGCAATGCCGGTATTGCAAAGTGCAAGCATCGCTCTGCCGACGAGCAGCGCGACCGAGGGCTCCGATGCCGCGCCCGCCGCGACGCTCGCCATTCCGGTCACGCCTCGCACGGTGCGGGTTGTGACGCCGCCGCGCGCGACCGTGGATGCCGGGCGGGCTCCCGCGCAGCCACAACCGCACGACGACATCCCGACCATGCGCTGAGCAGGGCGGCGGCCCGCTCCGTGCTTCGACGACACCTCGCCATGCGCACCTGGATGACTCTCAGCGCGACCGGATGCTTGCTCGCGACGATCGCGTGGACGCCGATCGCGCTCGCGCAGAGCAGTAAGGTCGCTGCGGAGACGCTCTTCGAGGAAGGCCGCAAGCTGATCGCGCAGAAGAACCCGGCGCAGGCGTGTCCGAAGTTCGCCGAGAGCCAGCGCCTCGATCCGTCACCGTCGACGTTGTTGAATCTCGGGAGCTGCTACGAGCGAATCGGGAAGACGGCGTCGGCATGGGGGACCTACCGCGAGGCGGCATCCGCGGCGAATGCGCTGAACCGCCCGACCCT
>JAYTZB010000737.1:0-3819 GCA_043742085.1 Polyangiaceae bacterium | reverse complement strand
TCTTCGATGGCGTGGGCAGCGCCCTCGACCGCGGCGACGACCGATTCCGACTCGAGCGCGAGTGGCCCGCTGACGTCCACCACGGCGACGACCTCGCCGAACACGTCGAGGACGGGGGCGGCGAAGCAGAACAGGCCGTGATTGACGGCCTCGAAGTGAGCGCGACCGACGACGCCTACCGACCGCGCCTCGGCAAGGGCGGTGCCGATCGCGTTCGTCCCGCGCGCGCCCTCGTCCCAGCGCGCGCCAGGGATGAGGCGTGTGCGCCGTACCTCGTCCGAGAACGCGCCACCGCCGCGCGCGCGGACGATGACACCCGACGCATCGGCGACGAGCGTGAGGAGACCTTGCGCGGCGGCCTCGGTCTCGAGCGCCTCGATGATCGACGTTCCTTCGCGCAGCGTGCCGAGCGCGGCGTCACGTCGAACCTCGAGCTCGTGCGAGGCGACGCCAAGCGGGTGCGCGTGACCGTCCGCCGACACACCGAGCTCGCGCGCGCGCCGCCATCGCGGAACGATGCCGGCGCCTGCCACGAACGTCTCCGGCTCTTGCTGGAAGCGCTCCCAAAGGCCTTTTTCCTCTTCGATGAGCTTGAGCAACGCGGGCGTCCTCTCGCTTCGTGAGCGTACCGCTCCGCGGTGCCCACGCCATGGTGATCGGCTCGACGCGTCGCGGCGTCCTGACTCGTTTCGCGACAGATCGTTCCGTACGAAGCTCGGCGTCCTGCGTCGTCCGGGAAGTCGCAGCGGGAACCAACGGTGTTTGTGCGTGACGCAGCGCCTGTTCCTCGGTGGACCGTGGGGTGCAGACGGCGTCCACGAGGAGACTCCCATGACCTACGTTCCCCCGAATCAAGACGGCGCCATCGTGAAGTTCCGCTCGCGTTACGAGAATTATATCGGCGGTGAGTGGGTGAAGCCCGTCAAGGGGCAGTACTTCCAGGACATCACGCCGGTGAACGGAAAACCGTTCTGCGAGGTCGCACGTTCGACAGCCGAGGACGTTGAGCTGGCACTCGACGCCGCGCACAAGGCGAAGGGCGCGTGGGGCAAGACCTCGCCCACGGAGCGCGCGATCATCCTCAACAAGATCGCCGACCGCATCGAGCAGAATCTGGAGAAGCTGGCCGTCGCCGAGTGCTGGGAGAACGGCAAACCGGTACGCGAGACGCTCGCCGCCGATCTTCCGCTGACCGTCGATCACTTCCGTTACTTCGCAGGCTGTATCCGCGCTCAGGAGGGCGGTCTCTCGCAGCTCGATGACGACACGGTCGCGTACCACTTCAACGAGCCGCTCGGCGTCGTCGGCCAGATCATTCCGTGGAACTTCCCGCTTCTCATGGCGACGTGGAAGCTCGCGCCCGCGCTCGCTGCCGGAAATTGCGTGGTGTTGAAGCCCGCCGAGCAGACGCCGGCGTCGATCATGATGCTCGTCGACATCATCGGCGACCTGCTCCCTCCCGGCGTCCTCAACATCATCAACGGCTTCGGAATCGAGGCTGGGAAGCCGCTGGCATCGAGCAATCGCATCCGCAAGATCGCGTTCACCGGCGAAACGACGACGGGTCGCCTGATCATGCAGTACGCATCCGAGAACATCATCAACGTCACCCTGGAGCTCGGTGGCAAGTCGCCGAACGTCTTCTTCGAGGACGTCTTTTCCAAGGACGACGACTTCGCCGACAAGGCGCTGGAGGGCTTCTCGATGTTCGCGCTCAACCAGGGCGAGATCTGCACGTGTCCTTCGCGCGCGCTCGTGCAGGAGAAGGTCTTCGGTCAGTTCATGGAGCGCGCCGTCGAGCGCGTGAAGAAGATGGTCGTCGGCAACCCGCTCGATCCCAAGACGACGGTGGGCGCGCAAGCATCGAACGACCAGTTCGAGAAGATCCTCTCGTACATCGACATCGGCAAGAAGGAGGGCGCGAAGGTGATGACCGGCGGCGCCCGCGCCGAGCTCAGCGGAGATCTGTCGAGTGGCTACTACATCCAGCCGACGATCTTTGAGGGCAAGAACGAGATGCGCATCTTCCAGGAGGAAATCTTCGGACCGGTGGTGAGCACGACGAGCTTCAAGGACTTCGACGACGCGATCAGGATCGCGAACCACTCTCTCTACGGCCTCGGCGCTGGCGTGTGGACCCGCGATGCCAACCTCGCGTATCGAGCGGGCCGCGCCATCGAGGCGGGTCGAGTGTGGACGAACTGCTACCACCTCTATCCCGCACACGCAGCGTTCGGCGGCTACAAGAACTCCGGCATCGGCCGCGAGAACCACAAGATGATGCTCTCCCACTACCAGCAAACGAAGAATCTTCTCGTCAGCTACAGCCCGAAGGCCATGGGCTTCTTCTGAGCGCCGTCCCGATGATCCCCACCTCCCGTGTAGACTGCACCCATGCGGCGGCGGAGCTGATTTCGCGGCTCCGCGCGCAGCATGGCGACCTCCTGTTCCATCAATCGGGAGGCTGCTGCGACGGCAGCTCCCCGATGTGCTTCGCGCTCGGCGACTTCAAGATCGGCTCGCGCGACGTGCTGCTCGGCACGGTCTCGGGCGTCCCGTTCTTCATGGGTAACGACCAGTTCGAACTCTGGAAGCATACCGCGCTGACGCTGGACGTGGTCCCTGGCCGAGGCAGCGGCTTCTCGCTCGAAGCCCCGCACGGCGTCCGCTTCCTCATCCGCTCGCGTGTCCTCGAAGCAGCCGAAATCGAAGCCCTCGACGCGTCAGGCGGCCCCCTCCGAGGCGACGACGCGCTTCGCGCCCTCTCCTCATCATCCTCCCCAACGTCTGGCTAGAGCCCGGCGCTCCCCCTCTCCCTGCGTCCCCTCCATACGCAAAGAGTCGGCCGTGCCTCACCTGTCCGCGGCCACCCCAAAACTGTCCGCGGCCACCCCTCCCCCCCAGCCCGCCCCTTCTCGGCCAACCATAAGCTTGCTTATCGTCGGGTGAATCTGAGAGTTGGGCGGCGGGTTGGCGGGGGGAGTTTTGGCACTGCGTGTGCTTGGGGGTGGAGTCGGGCGGTGCGGCGGCGACCGGGATGCGCAGGGCGCAGGGCGGGCGGCGGGCGCGGGCTCATTGGAGGCGCTCCATGCATCAGATTTTCTTTTCCGTGAAGCGTGTGCATTTGCGCGTGGTGGAGATCGGAAAGAGGCTGCTCAAGAAGTACGGGCTCACGCCGGCGCGGTTCGACATGCTGCGCGTCATCGACGCCAACGGGCCAGGGCCCGTGCCGCAGGCGAAGATTCGGGCGCTGCTTGGCGTATCGGCGGCCACAGTGAGCCGCATGCTCATCTCGCTCGAGAAGCTAGGGTTCGTCGAGCGCACCAAGTGGACAGTGGATGCGCGCAACCTCCTCGTGGCGCTCACGGCCTCGGGGTTCGACCAGGTCGACGAGGCGCTCGTGTCGCTCGTGGGGATGGGGCGCGCCGAGCGGATGGCGCGACGCGGGGTGGCCTTCGAGCCGAAGCTCGCCGTGCTGCGCATGCGCGTGCTCCAGAAACACCTCAACTCCATGCGACGCGTCTACGGCGACGACGCACCGTTCGTCCATCCTTGGCGCGCTGACGAGCTCGAGCCGTACGACTACACGATCGTCGTCAACGGACGCATCCGTTACACCGGCGATTTCGTTCGGCCCGCTCGCTACGAGGAAGAGCATCGACGATGCCGGAAACGGCGCGACGCCGCTTAGTCCGTATCGGTCGCCGCGAGGATCGCCACGCTGCCGCCGCCCGGACGCACCGCGAGGAGACCGATGTCCCACGCGATGTCGTGCCACCACCCGCCCGCGCTCGACGCCGCGCCAAACACCAGGAACTG
>JAYTZB010000736.1:0-1874 GCA_043742085.1 Polyangiaceae bacterium | reverse complement strand
GGCGAGCGCTTCTTCGGGGCGCGAGCGCGTCAGGAGCGACGCGAGGAACCCGGGCGTGCGGTAGACGCCTTCCCCTTCACGCCATGAGGCGAGGCACGGATCTGGCTTATTTTGCGGGTCGCCGTCGCTCGTGAGCTTCGCATCGTCGGCGAGGCGGCACGGCGCGATCACGTCGAGCGGTGCGGCCATCTCGCTGACCACGGCCGCCTCGTAGCGATCCTGGAGGTTCTCGCCGACGCCCGCGAGCGTCACCTTCGCGTCGATCGCGTGCGGCGCGAGCTGGGCTTCTCCGCCCACACCCGACAGCATCAGGAGCTGCGGCGAGTTGAACGTGCCGGCCGAGACGATGACCTCGGCGGAGGCGAAGACGCGCACGGGGTCGACCGTCGGCGCTCGCGGCGCGAGGCTCGCGCCGTAGACCGCGTGCTGCGGCACGTACTCGACGCCGCGCGCGGTCGGCACCGATGCGGTCTCGTCCCAGATCACCCTGGTCACGAACGCATCGGTGACGATGGTGAGCGGGTGCCCCTCCGCGACGGTCTCGACGACGCGCTCACGCGAGCCGTTGCGCTCGCCGTTCTTCGTGGCGAGCGGGAGGCGATAGAGTCCGGTGGTCTCGCCGGCCCGCAGCGCGTCGTTCACGTCGTGACCGAGGATGGTGGCGAGGCTCGACACCGCGCCGGCGTTGTCGGCCTGATCGACGCGCGCCGCAGCGCCGAGAAAATTCGCGACCGTGGCGTCACGCAGCGCCAACCCCGGATCGGGCAGCTCGACGCCGAGCCATTCGCGAACGCGATCGTAGTAGCGATCCATGGCGTCGGCGCGCCACGTGCGGTCGCCGGTCAGCTCGGCGATGCGGTTCCAGTCGGCGCGCGACGGCAGCACCGTGACCATGGCGTTGACGGCGGTGGATCCGCCGAGCGCGCTGCCGCGCGGATACATCACGCCCTCGGCGGTGCGCTTCCAGTCCTCGCGATCGACGGCGGGGTCCGCGCTGTGCTGGACCCAGAACCACCAGGCCATCGCCGGATCCTCGGTGGCGAGCGCGTGCATCGCGGGGACGCGGTACTTCAGGCTCGCCGCGACGTCGGCGCCGGCCTCGAGGAGGAGGACACGCTTGCCGGCGCGCGCCAGACGAGCGGCCAGAGGTCCCCCGCCCGCGCCCGATCCCACCACGATGTACTCGTAGCCACCGGTGCCGATCGGCTCCTTGCCGGCGCTGCTCGCGGCGGTCCGGCACTGCGGAAGCAGCGCCAGAAAGGCGAGGAGCGCGGCGCCGAGGCCGCGGTGCAGGAGGGACGGGACCGTCATCGGCGGGGTCTATGACGCAGGGCGCCAGGTCGCGCCGTACTGCCTGTGGAAAGAGACCGTTTCCAAAACGTCTACGGCCACCTGCTGGGTCGCGGGCTACGCCACGGCACGATGAGCCGCGCCGCCACCCCCTCGATCTCGCGCCGCCAGGCCCTCGAGCTCCTGCTCGGTGTGTCCTGCGCCGGCGTCCTCGCGGGCTGCGCGCCGGGCGCGCCGGACGACGCCCGCGCCAACCCCTTCGCGCTGCCGGCGCAGACGCCCAACGGTGAGGTCGCGGCGGGCGGTCGATTCGCCGACGACGTGGCGGCTCTCTGCGACGTGCTCCTCCCGAGCGAGCTCGACGCGAACGGCAAGGTGCTCTCGCCGGGCGCGCGCGAGGTCGACGTCGACGGCGCCCTCCGCATCCAGGACTTCGTGGCGATCGCGAGCGCGCAGGGCTTCATCCCTCCCCTGCCCGATGCCGACGTGAGGCGACTCGGCACCGCGACCGACGCCTTTCGCGCAGCGCTGAATGCCGAGCTGGCTCTGCTCGCCGCGCGCGAGCATCCGCTGACTGCATTTCG
>JAYTZB010000735.1:0-3691 GCA_043742085.1 Polyangiaceae bacterium | reverse complement strand
CCGCTGTTGCGGAGCGCGAAGAACGCGACGCCGCCGCCGGCAATCGCCACGATCGCGAAGAGGATGCCGACCACGGCGATGGCCGGGATGCCCTTCTTCTCCGGGAGCTGCGGGGCGGCGGGGAGGGGGAGCGCGAGCTCCGCGTCGATCAGCGTCTTCGGCCGCGGGACGATCTTCACCTCCGGCGGCACCATGACGCCGAGCGCCGTGTTCTGGACCTGGCTCGGCATGCGCGGCTGATGCTGGGCCTGCTGCGCCTGCTGCTGCGGCGACTCGGGCATCTGCATGGTGGCGCCATGGCGTCCGGGCGCGCTGCCGTGCGTGGGCGCGATGCCGGGGATGGCGACGCCCAGCATCGTGCTCTGCTTGCTCTGGAGCGAGAGCGGCGTCGGGCCCGACGTGGGCGAGCTCTCACCAGGCGCGGCGGTTCGCGGCGCGTCCGCACCGGCCCCCGCGCCATGCGTGGGTGCGATGCCGGGGATGGCGACGCCGAGCATGGTCTTCTGGGCGTTGTGCGGGGCGAGCGCCGCTGGCGCCGCTGGCGACGCAGAGCTCGGCCCGGCGATGGGAACGGTGCCCCCGAGGTTCGGTGCATTCTGCACGGAGGCCGCCGCAGCCGGGGCTCGATGGGGCGGCAATCCGAGGTCGGTCGCCGGCATGCCGAGCATGGTGCGAAGCGCGGGAGCGCCGGCGCGTCCCCCGCCGCCGGCAGCCGGCGTCGGAGCGGCGGTCGCCGGAGCGACCGGAGCCGCGGCGCTGGGCGCCTTCCGTGCGTCGGGTGCCAGCACGCTCCGCGAGAGTGGGCTCGCATCCCCGCCGCGGGCGGCCGCGGGCGGCGGGGTCGCGCTCTCGGCGCCCATCATCATCGTGTTCTGGAGATGCTTCGGCGGAGCTTGCGCGGTCGCGGCGACGCCGAGCGCCTGCTCCACCATGCCGCGGGCGCGGTCGAGCGCCTCGGGATCGGACACGGTCTGCGAGAGCGGCTGCGGTCGACTCTGCGTCTCGGGCGGAGGCACCATCGGCGTCGGGATCCCGGGAGGCGATCCCGCGGCAGGCGAGGGCGGGTTGAACGCGCTCCCCGGCGAGCCGAACGGCGTGGAGTCCATCAACGTCTTGAACGCCGACAGATCGGGCTTCTCGCGCGCGACCGTGACCTCCTCGTGGACGTTCGGCGGCTCGCTCGGTGCTGCGGCCGGCCCTCCGCCGATCGTGGTCCCGCACTGCCCACAGAAACGAGCGTTCTCGGCGAGGGGACTTCCGCAGCTGGGGCAGGGACGAGTGGTCACGAAAATGCCATCCGCACGATACGACGAGACGTCCGGGATCCCAAGGCTTGCGTCCGCGCGCTCTTCTTGCGATTGGTCATGGCTCGCTTCAGCGCTTCGCAGTTCGGTAGGTCCACGTGTCGCTTCACTCGTTCCGCGCGTTCGTCCTCGGTACCGGCTCCAGCGGCAATTCCCTCCTCGTCGAGGCCGACGGTGTTCGCATCCTCGTCGATGCCGGCCTCGGACCGCGCAGCCTGGAAGCGCGCCTCTCCGCACTGGGGGTCGTGCTCGATCGCGGAGCCGACCAGCTCGGCATCGACGCCATCATCCCCACGCATCACCACGGCGACCACTTCGGCGGCGTCGAGAAGATCGCCCGCGCCCTCGGCTGTCCCGTCTACCTCCACCCGGGCATCTTTGCGCCCCGCATCCGCGCCCGCTTCCCGGTCCGCGAATACGCGATGGGTCGCAGCTTCCGCATCGGCAGCCTCGAGGTGACCGCCGAGCACGTCCCGCACGATGCGCCCCAGGTGGCGGTCCGGATCGCGTCCAGGGATCACGCCTTCGGCATCGCCACCGACGTCGGCCGGGCGACGCCGAACCTCATGTCGTTGCTCGCGACGTGCGACGCAGCGCTCATCGAGGCCAACCACTGCGCCGAGATGCTCGCCTTCGGACCGTACCCGATGCGGCTCCGGCAGCGCGTCGGCGGCGGCCTGGGACACCTCTCGAACGTGCAGACGGCGGAGCTCGCACAAAAGCTGGT
Source organism: Polyangiaceae bacterium (assembly GCA_043742085.1). GTDB lineage: Bacteria > Myxococcota_A > Polyangia > Polyangiales > Polyangiaceae > Labilithrix. The sequence continues at coordinate 1,660 of JAYTZB010000735.1, read as the reverse complement.
CGGCTCTCGCCTCGGCCGGATCTACCTCGGCCATCTCTCGCGCTCGAACAACACGCCCGAGCGCGCCCTCGAGACGGTCGCCTCCGCCGCGCCGCGCATGAACGTGTCGGTGCTCCCGCACGGATCGGTCTGCGCGCTCGACATCCGCCGCACGAAGGCCTTCCAGCTCGCTCTGCCGTTCGCCTGACGGTGCGGGCGATGGGCGCGACCGATCGGCTGGCGTCCGCGCGCATCCGCAGGTAAAAGCCCGCGTATGACCGAACCGCGTCTCGTGAAGTGCCGCAAGCTGGGCAAGGAGCTCCCCGGGTTGACGCGTCAGCCCTACAAGAACGACCTCGGCAAGCGCATCTACGAGGAGGTCTCAAAGGAGGCCTGGGACATGTGGCTCAAGGATTCGGTCAAGTTCATCAACACGTACCGCGTCGACCTGACATCTGCCGAGGGGCAGAAGTTCATGTTCGACCAGTGCGAGGTCTACTTCGGCCTGAAGGACGGCAAGCTCGCGGACACCGCGTTCGTGCCTGCCGAGGGACCGCCGTCCGCGACGAGCGCCAAGGCCGACGAGAGCAAGTGAGAGAGAGCTGGCATGTCCGTCACGCCGTTCCGAGCCACGCGTAAATCGTTTCCCCCGCCGGCCGAGAGGCCGAGCTCGGACATGCCGCTCGGCGTCGAGGGCTTCCGGTACCACGATCTCTTCGACCCGCTGCGCCTCCGCGATCTGTTCGGTGCATTCTGCACGGATCTGAAGGCGCGCGCACCGGACGTCGCCGCCTCCTACGAGGACTATTCGAAGCGCCAGGGCGCCGGGCTCACCCCCGAGCAGGTGAGCATCGTCCTCCTCGCGGTGACGCCGTACGTGAGCGCCTTCGTCGGTCGCCTCTTCGGCGTCGAGAAGGAGCTCGCCAACCTCGCGAACGAGGTCAAGGACCGCTCTCCGCTATGGCGCTTCAAGCAGGACTTCGCGAAGAAGCGCGTCCTCAAGGCAGCAGCAGGAGACTCGCCGGGCAAGACGTGGACGGGCACCTTCGCCGAGGCGGGCGCCGTCTCCACCACCGCCATTTCCGCCATGTCGCCGAAGGACGCGGCATCGGTCCTCAAGCGCGGTACGCATCACCTCCCGGACGAGGAGCTCTCGGTCGCGAAGGCGGTGGTGCTCCTCGTCGAGGTCGACGACGTCGCGCGCAAGGCCGCGAAGGCCGGCGGCGCGCAGTGGACCGAAGAGCTTCGCGGTCGCGCCGTTGCGCTGCGCGAGGCGCTGGCCTCCGACTGGAACGCGAGCAAGGTCAGCGAGGCGGCGTGCGCGGTCACCGGCGAAGGCGCCACCGCCACCGATGCCGACAACCAGAAGGTGGTCTCGTTCGCGCTCGACGCCATCGAGGCGTGGCTCGGCCATCGGCGCAAGGAGCACGGCGACCCGGCACACCACTGGCCCTCCCTGCACGTCCCGAAGAACCTCGACTACCAGCACCTCGTCGAGCTGCGTCGCCCCGAGCCCAAGATCCCCGAGATGTTCGTGGGCCCCGAGCACGAGCGGCGCGAGCGCGACGGCTTCGCGCTCACCGATCGTCGCGCCGACCCCCGCAAGGTGGAGGAGCAGATCGACTACTGCCTCTACTGCCACGAGCGCGACAAGGACTCGTGCTCGAAGGGCCTCCGCGAG
>JAYTZB010000734.1:0-5038 GCA_043742085.1 Polyangiaceae bacterium | reverse complement strand
GGGGCGTACGCGGAGCAAAGGCCGCCGCGATCGAAGGCGTGGATCGTGGTGGGCGTCCTCGGCGCGGCCATGCTCGGCGGCTTGCTCGGGCTCGGCGTGTTCCGCATGACGACGAACAGCGCGACGACGCAGGGGTCGTCGACGGCAGCGCCGATGGCGGCGGGAGCTGGCGGCGCGAGCGCGGAGGTGCCGGGCGCGGGCTCGCCGAGCGCGACGAGCGCGACGAGCGCGACGAGCGCGACCTCCGCAGGTGTCGCGAGCGGCACGGTCGTCGATGCGCGGTCGGTGACCATCAAGGTCACGACGGATCCGCCGGGCGCCAGCGTTCGCGAGGACGCAACGGAGCTGTGTGCGTCGACGCCGTGCGACGTCACGTTCAAGGGCGACGCCGCGGATCCGGCGAAGACGCACAAGCTTCTCGTGCAGCGCGCGGGCTTCCGCCCGGAGCTGAAGATCGTGAAGCCCGGCGATGCAGCGCTCTCGTCGGGGCTGCACGTGCGTCTCTTCCGCGGTGGGTTCACGGGCGGCGGCCGCCCCGCGGTCACGCCGCCGAGCACCGGCGCGAAGCCGCCGGAGACGACGCCGAACGGGTTCAAGGATCTGCCTTACTGAGCGACCGCGGCGCGGGCGTCACCGCGGCGGAGGCGGGGAGAGGCGTGCGAATCGGCGTTCGCATAGGCGTTCGCAGGCGCCGGCAGGGCGCGAGCCGATTCGCAATGCCGAAAAAGTCGCCCAATCAAGCGACGGTCTAGCTCGCGGAACCCTGGTTTCTTCGGCGCGCGGGGCGGTCATGCCGGTCGGTCGCACGCAGACAGGAGCCCGCCGCCTCGAGAGCTCCAGCCTTCGCCGAGGAGCCACGTGCGCGGGGTTCGTGGGGGGAAGGGGTCGGGCTCTGGATCGATGTGCGTCGTCCAGCCGGTGAAGGACTTCGCGGTGGTGAGCGGGTCGATGAACGGGCCGAGCAGCGTGAAGCCATGCTTGCGCACGTTCTGGAGCACGTAGACCAGGGCGCGGCGGACCTCGCTGGGCGTGGTGAGCTCGCGGGAGTGATAGCGGTCGCGATGACCAGGCCGCTCACGCCTGCGCGCATCGCGCGGGAGTCCGTCGCTTCCACGATGAGGTGCAGATGGTTCGACTGAATCGAATAGTGCACGACCTGAAAGTGCTCGCGATAGCGGCGGCGGTGCAGCTGCCGCTCGAGGATCCCGCGCAGCATCGTCTGGACGCGCGGGGTGCGAAAGTTTGGTTGCCCGGCGCGCGCGCGCAGCGTGACGTGCGTGGTGTGCCGCTTCTCGTGGGTCGGCCGCGAGTGATGCGGAACGAACGTGCGGTCCTTCGCGGCCGTCTTCGGGCGACCCGCGCCGGCGCGCCTTCGCCCCAGCTGCGGGGCACGGGGCGGACCGGGGCGTCGACGATCCCCTCCATCTCCACTTGTCGCGGGTGCGCTCTCGCATCTTGAATTCGAGCGTAATGACAATGCCGCGGCGGCCGTGGTCAATGCGACAGATGGCGGTCGAACCACGCCACGCTCTCGCGCACGACGGTCGCGTCGTTCATGATCGTGCGGTGGTCCAGGCCTTCGAGGACCAGGAGGCGGCTGTGGGATCGGGACGCGTCGTGGAGCGACTCGCTCTGCTGCCACGGGATGTTCGCGTCGGCTCGGCCATGCATCAGCAGGACCTCCGCGGTCGTCGACGCGATGGCCGCGACGGAGTCCGCGTCGTCGGGGTGGAAGTCGCCGAGCGCGCCTGCGCGATCGATCGCGGCTGACACATCCGCGCCGGTCAGCAGCCACCCCGGGGCCACGCGCTCGGCATAGAGCGGGACGATGTCGCGCATGCGCGTGTAGGTCGCCACTGTCACCACCGCCCGCACGCGCGGATCGCGACGCGCCATCTGCAACGCCGCCGCTCCGCCGTACGACGGGCCATACACGCCCAGCGGCAGGGCGAGCACACCCTCGACCGCGAGGGCGTCGGCCACCTCCTTCAGATCACGGCCCTCGCGATCGCCGAACGACAGCCAGTCGCCCGTCGACCGGCCCTGACCTCGAAGATCGACCAGCACGGCACGATAGCCAGCACCGCAGAACGCCTCGGCGACGCCCACCATCGACCGCTTGCTGTCGCGGATGCCATGCAGGACGAAGAGCGTCCCGCGTGCGTTCGTCGACGAGTCGCCCGCCGCCTCCAGGATCCGCACCGAGAGCGACGCCGCCGGGTGCCCCACCTGGACCCGCAGATCACGGCTCCGTACAGCGCCCGCCGCCGGCATGGACGCGCGCTCGTCGAGAGCGGCGGCCGACTTGCCCGCGTTCGGTGCGCCCGCGATGGCGTACGGCAACCAACGGGCTCGCGTCGCCCACGCGGCGACTACCGCCACCACGACCGCAAGCAGCAACCCCACAGCGAGCCGCGCCACGAACTTCACCGCCCTGCGTATCCTCGGCGACACCGCCCGAACCCGTAGCACGGGAAGCGATCCCGCCACCCCGGGCGTATCCTCATTCGCGATGCGCCGCGCCGCCCTCCTCCTCTCCATGCTCGCCGGCTGCTCGCGCGCGACACCACCCGCGCCGCCGGCCACTTCCGCGCCGCCAGCCGCGTCCGCGTCCGCGTCGCAAAACGCGTCCGTTGGCGCGGACGCCTGGCCCACCGCGCTCCCCACCCCCACGCTCCCGTCTCGCGGTGCCATCAAGGTCACGGGCTACCCGACCGATCTCCGCACGTGCCTCCCCGACCCCGCCGAGAACGCCGGCTTCACGAAGGACGGCGCCGAGCTCGGCTACTGCATGCACGGCATGAGCACGCGCTGCGAGCTCGTCGATCGCTCCGGCCACACGCGCTTCCTCTCCTCGCAGAAGAGCGACGACAGCCCCGCCGGCGATCCCGCGAAGGAGCGCGACATCACCACGTTCCTCGCGGACTCGGGATTGCCCGCCCTCGCTCGACGCGACTGCACGCTTCGCCCGCCGCCGCTCTCCGGCACCTGGGCCTACGCCGACATCGTCGTGAACGTCGCGCGCATCGACGCCTCGTTCACGAAGCGCCCGAGCGGCGCCGACGACAAGCTCCTCTCACAGCCGCTCGTACGCATCGGCGGTGCAGTCGACGGCGAGGCGCCCGTTCACCCCCTCACCTATTCCGCCCCGCATCGCGTCATGACACCGGCGACCCTCGGCGAGATCCCCTTCAACGTCACCGAGCTCAATGCCCTCGTCCTGTCGCCCGACGGTACCGAGCTGGGTATCGTTGTCCATGCAAACTGCATGGAATGGTGCGACGACTTCCAGATCGCCCGCGTGCCGGCGGCCCGCTTCGCGTCCCTCGTCTACAACGACACCGGCTTTCGCGCGCTCGAGAAGGGCAAGCTCGATCGCGCCGTCGAGCTCTTCACACGGGCCGCCTACGTCGATCCGACCCGCGAGCTGCCCGCCTACAACCTCGCGTGCGCCTACGCGCGTCTGAAGGATGGTCGCGCCGAAGCCGCGCTCGATCTCGCGATCAAGCGCGGCGGCGACGCAGTTCGCACGCGGGCGGCGAAGGACAAGGACTTCGCGAGCGTCCGCAGCGCGAGCTGGTTCCTGCAGCTCACCTCACGCGCGCCCTGACGCGCGGCGTGATTCACGTCACTGAGGACACGGCACGGCCGCGGGGGCCGGGCAGTTGTTCGCGGCGTTCGGAGCGAAGGTCTGCTGGCAGAGCGTGACGCCGGTGAACGTGTTCGTGGGAAGGAACTCGACGAGCGGCGAGTCGGAGCGCCAGCCACGATCGATGCCGTTCGTCTTGCTCGCGAGGATCATCGTGTTGGTGACGAACTGCGTCGATGGGAGGCCGAAGATCCTGATCGCGCCGTCGTTGTTGCCCTCCGCGTTGTCCGGGCACGAGCCCGAACCGCTCACGCTGGTGCCGCCCGCATACTCGACGCGCGCTTGATCGATCTTGCTCGTCGCGCTCGGGATGTCGCCGAACCACACGCCCAGCCAGTCGCCGGCCGCCGGTGCTGGCTCGTTGGACGTGAAGACGATCGGCTTCGCCGCCGTGCCCATCGCGATCAGCGAGGCGCGCGCCGGTGTCGTGCTCTGCGCCACCGCGATGCGGAGGACGCCGCTCTTCTTGAACTTCATGGTCACGCCAGGCTCGATGGTGAGCGTGACGTTCGGTCTTCCCGCGGGCACGTCGACGCGGAGGTCACCCGAGCTCGTCGCGTGACCGACGAGGTACGGAACGCCGCGCTCGTGAAGCGTGGTGGTCTCCGTGATCGTCTCGTTGCCCGAGGTCGACGGCAGCAGGATCTGATCGATCCCGTTGCCCGTGTACGACCCGGCCGGAATGCCACCGACGGCCACCGCCCACACGCTCATCGGATGCGCGACGGCGTTCTTCACGACGAGCGCGCTCGAGCCCGCGGCGAAGCCCGCGTGGCCTTGCATGACGAGGCCGTTGCTCTGCGAGCCGTCGATGGTGACGTGATCGACGAACAGCACCTCCTGCACCGGCAAGGTCGTATCGCCGCTCATGTCGAGCGTGCCGGCGAGATACGGGAAGGTCGCCGCCGGCTTGCCGCCGCCGTCGATGGTCGTGTATGCGAAGCGCGCCGTCGACGGAGCGAGCGTGCGGATGTTCGTGAACGGCTTGCCCGCGTCCTTCGCGCCGAAGTGGATGCGCTTCGTCGCGGTTCCTTCGGCAATGAGCTTGCCGCCGTTGCGGATGGTGACTTCCTTGCCGTCGGCGATGAGCACCTCGGCGCACGGCTCGACCGTGACCGTCTTGTAGATGGTCGTGTCGAACGGGAGGATGTGCGGGCTGCCGTCCGCGGTCCACACGTCGTTGTCGGGACCGCTCGTGCTGCCGCCGCCGTGCATCGTCGGACCCTTCGTGGGGGCGACGCACTCGCTCGCCACGGGCGGATCGACGTTCGCGTCCGGGCTTCCGCCGCCGTCGGGATCGAAGATGCCGCGCGGGCCCGAGGGCGTCACGCCGCCGCTCGACGACGACGCGGTCTCGCATCCGAGCGGACCCGAGGCGAGCGCGAGCAG
>JAYTZB010000733.1:0-9956 GCA_043742085.1 Polyangiaceae bacterium | reverse complement strand
GTACCCAAGAAGATCGAACAGTCGGTGATCCGATGATGCAAACGAAGATGATGCGCAACGGCGCTCGCGGACTGTTGCTCTCGGCTGCGGCGTGCGCCGCGGCGCTCCTCTCCTCCGATGCGCGCGCCGACTCGGTAGCCCAGGTCGCCACCGCCAAGCGCATCAGCCGGCAGACCGTCGCGCTGATCGATCCCCAGGGGCGCCCGGTCCCGGGCGGCGGCGCGACCACCTTCGCGAAGGTCGGCGACGTGCTCACGTTCGTCATCCAGTTCACGCCCGTCCCCAACGGTGCCTACCGCGGCCTCGGCGGCTACATCACCGATTACATTCCCCCGAACACCGAGGTGGTGGGCGCGCGCATCATCGATCGTGACGGCAACACCGTCTCGCCGCACCGCGGCGGCCTCTCGTGCGACGGCTACGGCCCGCGCGGCAAAGGTGGCTACACGCTGCCGCTGGTCGACGGCTCGATCAGCCAGCTCTATGCCGATACCGGGGTCTTCTACTCGACCGACGCGCGGACCAAGCGCGTCTCGAAGAGCCCTGTCTCCGGCCTCGACGAGCCATTCCTCTCGCTCAAGAACGGGCTGCCGATGCCGGCCGCCCCGAGCGGTGCCAATCAGCTCGCGCCGCTCCTCAACACGACGTCTCCGTACTATGCGCACAACTCCTGGGACCTGGCGCAGGTCGCGAAGTGGGGGCCCGGCACCGGCAACATGCCGGAGCAGGTGGGCAGCCTCGGCATCGGCTACGGCTCGCCGGTCGCGGGCCCGCAGAGCTGGTACCAGCTCGAGGGCACCGTCGACCCGCCGGCCTCTCCCGTGATCGCGGCGAACGTGAAGTACATGTCGAACGTCGGCCCGTGGCTTCGCGTGAAGACCACGGGGAGCGAGGTCGGCAGGCGCGGCCAGGGCGACAATCCGCCGAGCGCCGCGCAGCAAGCCGCCTATTTGCAGTGCCCCGGAAGCGCCCCCACCCGCGTCGGCGTCTCGACCGCGACCGGCGTCGTCGTGAGCACCAACGCGCCGCTGCCCGCGACCACCAACGCGGTTCGCTTCGCGCTCGGTGAGCTGGTCGTCGGCGACGAGTACTTTGCCGAGATCTCGCTGCGCGTGAAGGCGCTGCCGCTCGACCCGACCTTCGGCAACATCAACTGCGCCGAGGTCGCGGGTGGCGACGCAGCGAGCCGCGCGCAGGACGGCAGCAGCGGCGGCAAGGACTACCTCTGGCGCTACTTCCTGCCGGCGCCGGCCTGCGTCTCGCTCGATCTCCTCTTCGAGAACAACGTCGACAAGGTGCTCGCGGCCGCGAACGCGCCGCTCACGAACACCATCCAGGCGAAGAACCTCACGACGTCGCCGATGACGAGCGTCGTGGTGCAGGACTGCTTCGTCGCCGGCGAGGAGACCTTCGACCCCGCCGGGACGACGCCGGGCTTCGCGCTCGACACCACTGGCGCGGGCTGCCCGAACCCCGCCGCGCAGGACGCCGTCCGCTGGACGGTGGGCACGCTCGCGCCCGGAGACGGCAAATCCTACACGGTGAAGTTCGTCGGCAAGGCGAGCACCAGCAACCAGGCGGTCTTCACGTCGAACACCTTCCCGGCTCCCGGGTTCGTGGCGACGGCGTGGACGACGGTCGGCAGCACCGCGGTGATGCGCCTCGCGATGACGGCGACACCGCTCTACGTCCCCGCGCTGCCCGGCACCGTTCACTATCTCGCGAGCGTCATGAACGCGGGCACGGTCGCGGCGACCACCACCACCGAGACCATCACGCTCCCCGCGGGCTGGACCTACAAGGCGGGCACGTCCAAGGTGAACAGCGTCGCCTCGGCGGCGAACCCCACGCAGGTCGGCGCTGCCGTGACCTTCGCGCCGGCGTTGCTACCTGCGAGCGTCGCGGCGGGTGCGACGTTCACGTTCGAATTCGACGTCACGGTCCCGGCGGGAACGGCGCCCGGGCTCTACACGGTCGATCTGACTTCCTGGGTGAAGGCGGGGCAGGACCTCGAAGACAGCATCTCGAAAGTGGCGCCCGTCGCGGTCCTCACGGCGCGCAGCGACACGCCGACGGTGACGTCGCCCATTCTCCAGGGCGCCACCGCGGTCAAAGGCAAGAGCACCGAGGCCGCGGGCGCGACCGTGACGATCTACGTCAACGGCAACGTCGCCGGCACCGGCGCCGTGGGCGCAGGCGGCGCCTACTCCGTGACCGTGCCCGGGCTCTTCGCCGGCCAGCGCGTCGAGGTCACGGTGACCGCGCCAGGCGAGCTCGAGAGCACCCGCTCGCCGCCCGAGGCGGTGGTCGGTGTCTCCGGCACGGCGGCGTGCTCGGACGGCATCGACAACGACGGCGATGGCAAGATCGATTTTCCGAACGACCCCGGCTGCAGCTCGGCCATCGACACGGACGAGACCGATGTCCCGCAGTGCTCCGACGGCATCGACAACGACGGCGACGGCTTGCTCGATTTTCCGAACGATCCCGGCTGCAGCTCCTACCTCGACGCGACCGAGGGCGGCAACCCCGCCTGCTCGGACGGCGTCGACAACGACGGCGACGGCAAGGTCGACTTCCCGAGCGACCCGGGCTGCAGCTCCGCGAGCGACACCAACGAGAGCGACATCCCGGCTTGCGCCGACGGGCTCGACAACGACGGCGACGGAAAGACGGATTTCCCGTTCGATCCTGGCTGCAGCTCGGCGATCGACGACGACGAGCTCGACTCCGCGGGCAGCGACGGCGGCGTCGGCGATGCCGGTCCCATCGCCGACGCCGGCTCCGGCGACGGCGGCACGGGCTCGAGCGGCGGCCGTCCTCCCGGCTCCGAGCCGCCCGATCTCGGCGGCGTTCCCGACGTCGGCGACGACGCGAGCTCCGGCTGCTCGTGCGGGGTCGCGCCTGGCGGCGGCACCACGCACGCCGTGCTCGCGTTCGCCGCGATCGGCGCGCTGCTCGCACGCCGGCGTCGCAGGCGCTAGAGGGCCATGAAGCGCGTGTACCATGCATGGGTCCTGGCACCCGCGATGCTCTCGACGTTGGCGTGGCTTCTCGTCGCTGGCTGCGGCGGCGGCTCTGATGGCCTCGCCGCCGGCGCCGACGGCGCGGCCACCCGCGATGCAACGCCGGCGAACCCTGTCGTGGTCGACGGCGCTTCGGCGAGCGACGCGCGCAGCGACGGCGCCGCTGCTTCCGACGCAGGCAGCGACGCCGCCGACGCCTGCGCGATCTGCGCGTCGGGGATGTGCACGAACGGGGGCTGCGATCCGGCGGTGTTCCTGACGAGCAGGGAGTACACGGGGGCCATCGGCGACGGCGGAGTGTCCGCCGCAGACCACGAGTGCTCCGCCCTTGCTTCGGCGGCGGGGGTGCCGGGGACCTTCCGCGCGTGGCTCGCGTCGGCGGACGGCGCATCGCCCGCGACCCGCTTCGAGCACCGGAGCACCCGCCCGTATCGGCTCCTCGACGGCACGCTGGTCGCCGCGAATTTCGGCGCCCTCGACAAGACACTCGCCACGTCGATCGGCCTCACCGAGAAGCGCACCGCGATCTCCTTCGCCTACGTGTGGACCGGCGCGGACCGGAACGGCACGCCGACCGCCGACGCCGGAGACTGTCTCGGCTGGACCTCGTCCGATGCGGTGAACGGAGGCGGGTCGGGCGAGAGCGACGACACCGTCGAGGAGTGGACGAAGTTCCAGGACATCGCGTGCTCCACGCACGCGCGCCTGTACTGCTTCGAGCAGAGGCCATGACCGGTTGAGCCGCCATGCGCTCGTCGGGGGACTCAGCTCCGAAGCTCGTGACCGGCGGCGCCGCGATCCGGCCCGGCGAGGACACGTCGCGACCCGAGACCGTGTCGCTAATCGAAGATTAGCTTGCCCTCGAAGGTCACGATGATCTGCGCCACGGCGCTCACGAGCGGCGGAGCAAAGTCGACCGCGACGCCTGCTGGCGGCACGTCGACCGCTGCGCGGGCGTCGTGGTTGTGCAGCTCGTGGATCGCGTCCCTCGCTCGCGATGCCGAGCCGAAGTCGACGCGCGCGGACCACGCCGCGCGGTCTCGATTGTCCCGTCGGAGCTGGTTGGCGATCCAGAGTGGGTTGCGGTGCTGGCTCACGAGGAAAAGGCGTACCATGTCCGTACCCGGTACGGACATGGTACCGGCGGGCTCTCGACCATGACCATCGCGACCCCTGGGACGACACCGCAGGCGCCGGAGGCGGAGCCCGTCGGGGCGAGCCGCATCGGCCAGGTGCTGTCGGGTCGCTATCGAATCTCTGCGTTGCTCGGCGAGGGAGGAATGGGGAGCGTGTTCCTCGCGGAGCACATCCACATGAAGAAGCGCTTCGCCGTGAAGCTGCTTCACCCGGAAATGGCCGGTAACGAGGAGGTGGTCGCCCGCTTCCGGCGCGAAGCCCAGGCGGCGGCGCACGTGGAGCATCCCAACGTCGTCGCCGCGAGCGACTTCGGTCAGACGGACGACGGCGCCTTTTTCCTCGTGCTCGAATACGTCGATGGAACGTCGTTGCGCGACGCGCTCGGCGCGGGGGCGTTCCCAGCGGCACGCGCGCTGCGAATCATTCGACAGGTCGCGCTCGCGCTCGAGCGCGCCCACGCTTTCGGGATCGTCCATCGCGACCTCAAACCGGAGAACGTGATGTTGGTCCGCAAGGAGAACGAAGCGGACTTCGTGAAGGTGCTCGACTTCGGCGTCGCCCGGTTCGATCCGAATGCCGAGCGCGGCGATGGCCAGCAGCCGCTCACGCGTGTCGGGACGGTGATCGGTACGCCCGAGTACATGGCGCCCGAGCAGGCTCTTGGAGAGCGTGTGGGCCCGGGATCCGATCTCTACGCGGTGGGGGTCATTCTCTACGAGCTCCTCGCCGGTATGCACCCGTTCGAGGGCGACACCATGGCGATGATGTCGAAGCACATCATCGCGCCGATCCCTCCGTTCCGCGAGCGCGCGGCGAACGTCGACGTGCCGGCCGCCGTCGAGGCCGTCGTGATGCGGCTGCTACAGAAGGACGTCCAAGCGCGCCATGCAAACGCACGCGCGCTCGTCGTCGCCATCGATGAAGCGGCAGCGATGAGTGGCCTCGATGCCGGAGGCGCGCCGCCGGTGAGCGAACGTATGAGGATGACGAAGGCGCCAGACGTCCCGAGCGCGGCGATCGTGCCGAGCGCCGTCGTCGATGCGGGCGCAGCCAGCGCAGCCACCCGTGCCGCGGCGCTTGCCGCCGTCCTCCGGAGTCGACTCGAGCCGCTCGTCCGGTCGCTTCGGAGCGGCGAGCTGTACGCGATGCTCCCCACGCGCGCGCGTGTCGCGATCGCAGCGGGGGCTCCGCTACTCATCCTGTTCGTCGTGCTGACCGTGATCCTCGCCCGTCGCGCCGCCCCACCTCTGCCACCCGCGGGGCTCTCCCCGGCAAGCTCCCGTTCGAGCGCGAGGGATCCGAGCGAGCGGCAAACGGCGACCGCCGACGCCATTCGGGCGGCTGCCGTCAAGGGACCCGCCGCGGTCGAGGCCCTCGCCGCAGAGTTCCCTGCGGATCCGGCGGTGCTTCGTGAGCTCGCGCTCGCCTACGACAGCGCGGGCCGGACCGCGGACGCGCTTCGCGCGGTCCGTCTCGCTGCGAGCGCCGATCGCGACACCCTCCCGCCCGATCTCGTACGGATCGTGGTGCGTGCCGCGTCGAAGCCGGACTCGTCCGACGAAGCGTTCGGCCTGCTCCAGGACTCCCTCGGCGCGGAGGGCATCGACGCGCTCATCGACCTCGCCGGGCGCAAGGACGTGCCGCCCATCACGCGGGCCCGCGCCAGCAAGGTGCTGACCGACCCCGGCCTGCGAGCCACCGCCTCTCCCGCAACGGGCGTACTCCTCGATCTCGTCGCAGCGCCGACCTGCGAAGCGCGGCGTGAGCTCCTGTCGCGCGCGCGGGAGCAGGCTGACGCGCGCGCGCTCGCGCCGCTCCGGGCGCTGCGGATCAGGCGCGGATGCGGCTCTCGGGGTCGGCACGACTGCAACGCATGCTTGCGCGCTGACGGGGCGCTCGAGCAGACGATCGACGCCATCGAGGCGCGCGTTCGGAACTGACCTTGGTCGCGGGGCGACGCTCTGCGCGAGCGCCACGGAGAGCAACGCCCACATAGGGTGACCACCTCGGGTCGAGCTTGCGCGAGCACCCCGTTGCCGCAGCGCCGATTTGCTGCGCGGCGCGGTAACACCATCCGAATAGGCTAGACTCGGATTCGAGAATGTCGGTGACGACGTCCGAGGAGCTGTTTCCCATCCTGGTCGCGGATCTCCTCGACGCGGAGTCGTGCGATCTCCTGCGCGCCTACGCGCAGCGCGGCGAGGTCGTCTCGGTGCCGCTCTTGTCCGCGCCGGTCGATCGGCGCCGTCACCTGCTCGAGGTCTACACCCCCGGTGCCACGTCGCCGATGCGGTTGATGGCGGAGCCGACGGGACCTCCCAACGCAGACGGCTTCCCGCTGCGCCTCGAGCTGTGTGCCGAGGGCGAGCCGGGTTACGACAGCGACGTCGAAGACGCACCGACGCTGATCAAGCCGGGTGCGGTGGTCCGGTCCCGCGTCGGGACGAATCCCGCGACGTTGACGGAGCGTCACAGCCGCGACCTCGATGGGCCTGCCCCGGCGGCGCCCCCAGCGAAGGACCCATACCTCGATCGTCTGCTGGCCGGCGGGAAGTATCGGCTCGATGCGTGCGTCGGCACCGGCGGCATGGGGTCGGTCTATCGCGGCCATCATCGCGACCTCGACCTCGTCGTCGCGGTGAAGGTCCTGCACGCGAACTTCCAGGCGAGCGCCGGGTTCTCGAAGCGCTTCCAGGCCGAAGCGCTCACGATGAGCCGGATCGATCATCCGAGCGTCACGCGCGTCCTCGATTTCGGACAGGAGCGCGACGGGCTCTTGTACCTGGTGATGGAGTTCCTCGACGGGACGGACCTCCAGAGCGTGATCGATCGCGAGGGGCACCTGCCGCTCGAGCGCCTCGTCCGCATCATGATGCAAGTCTGCGCCGCGCTCGGGCACGTGCACCGACACGGCGTCATCCATCGCGACATCAAGCCTGGCAACATCTTGCTCGTCGCCGGTCATGACGATGACGAGGACGTGCCCACCGAGATCGCCAAGGTTTGCGATTTCGGCATCGCGCTCGCCAGCGGCGCCGAGGGAGCGCGCGTCGCCGGTACGCCTCATTACATGTCCCCTGAGCAGTGCATGGGCGCCGAGGTCGACGCGCGGAGCGATATTTACGCGTGCGGTGTGCTCCTCTACGAGCTCGCGACGGGAGTCTTGCCGTTCGACGGCGAGGCCGCCGACATCCTCGCGCGCCAGATCCGCGAGCTGCCGGCGCCGCCTTCGAGCGTGATGCCCGATCTGGATCCGCTCTTCGAAGCGATCATCATGAAGGCGCTCTCCAAGGATCCCGGTGAGCGCCAGCAGAACATGCGCCAGCTTCGTGCCGAGCTGAAGGAGCTCCTCGCGCCGGTGCTGCTCCATGCCGGCGAACAGGAGCCGCCCTCCGCCCCTTGGTCGGCCGAGAGTGCGGTCGACTCGGTGCCCTTCGAGGGCTTCGAACGGATCAAGTCACTGCGCGCTCCGAATGAGCCGAGCGGCGTGCCCGCGTCGGTGGTCGCGAGCGCGGCCGCGCCCGGGCGCATGTCCCGCGCGCCGGCCGGCGAGGTGTGGCTCGACGAGGACGGAGGCGGCGTGAGCACCTTCCTGACCACGCTCGCCGGCACAGTCCAGCAGCAGCCGAGCTACCACGACAGCCTCGAGCTCATCGAGACGTTCGCGCGCGACCCCCAGCCCTGGCTGTCCCGAATGGCGGACACCATCGACGTGCCCAGGTTCGCCGAGCAGAGCGACGTTCTGCAGAAGGCGATGACCAGGCTGATGGCGGCCGCAGATGCGGCGACCCTCTCGGCGATCGTTCGCACCATGCGTGCCGTCCTCAAGGAAGGCCCGATCGAGTCCAATCCGCGCGCGAAGTGGGCCGGGCGCGTGCTGCGCATTCTTCGTGATCCGCCGCGGCTCGCGCCGCTCGTCCAGGTCGCGCTCGACGCCGGCGAGGAGCCGTCGGAGGCGCTCCGGCATGTCTTCGTCGAGACCCAGGCTGCTGGCGCCGAAGCGCTCATCGCCGCGCGGCAGCAAAAGAGCGGCGCCGGAAACGCGCGCGCGCGCGTGCGCTTCGTGGCCCTGTTGCGCGAGATCGGAGTGGGCGGACTTCCGGTCACGCGCGCCGCGCTCGGCGATTGCCTCGCGCGCGGAGAGCGCACCGGCGCCTTCGTCGAGGACCTGCTCCGTTCCATCCCCGCCGTTCCGGACGAGGCCACCGGCAACGTGGTTGCCGAGCTGCTCCAAGGCGCGACACCCGCCACCATGGCCGCCGCTATCGTCGCGCTCGCGAGCCTGTGGCGGGAACGAGCCCACCCGCTGATGCTCGGAGCTCTGGGCGCCGGCGACGAAGGCGTGAGGCTCGCGGCGATCGCCGGGCTCCGCGCCATGCGCGGCATCGACCCGCTCGTCGTTCGACACGCAGAGGCCATCTTGATGGGAGTGCAGCCCGCGAGCGACGAGCTCCGCATCGCCGTGGCGACGAGCCTCGGAGAAGCGCTTCCGGCGGCGCGCGGCGCTGCCGGCTCGGTGCTCGCGAACGCGCTTGCGCGGGCGTCGCGGTCGCAGACGGCGGGCAACGCAGCCATCGTTCTCGCCATCGCGCGCGCGCTCCTCGCCGCCGGCGTCCCCAACGCGCAAGCCCTGATCCGACAGCAAATGGAGATGAGCAACGAGGGCGTTCGGCGGCAGCTGAGCGGCCTCCTGCGAGCGGTCACCGTCGCTTGAACGAGTGAGCGGGCGGCCGCCCCGTTGCGCGGCGCCCGGACCGCTCGCCTGGTCACCCTCGTGACCAGACACGCTCCAAAAAAACGACGGGGTCGTGTCTGGTTTGCGCGTCCGGTAGGCACTCAGCTGATGGAGGGCGCGCCGTGGTGTCTCGGTCGATCGCCTTGAGCCGCTCCCGCACGGTCGGGGTACTCACGTGCGTACCGTCTCGTCGGCACTCCGGAATCTCGCATGCCCAACGCCTCTCCTAGAACGCGCACATCGTCACGGCCGCCGCCCGCTGGTACCCCGCGTCGCCGCGCGCGATCGGTCGCCGCTCTCACGGTTGGGCTCCTCGACGCGCTCGACACCGTCCTGCGCAGTGACCTCGACGACGACGCCTTCCTCGCCGCGACGGCGCGCATCGTGGCGCGCGACGTCGAATGCCTCTGCGTGATCGAACGACTCGTGCCGGGCGGGTCCCGCGTGGTCGGGCTCGCGCATCCCGACCCGGCGCTGACCGGTCGGTTGAGCGCAGCGTTTCACCCCGACATCGTCGTGTCGAGTGCACGCGCATCGGCCATTCTCGCGCGACCTGCCGCGCTAGCGAAGGTGCTCGTCGGCGAGCGGAACGTCGAGCGCCATGCGCTCGACGGGCTGGTCGGACCGATGGGCATCCACGCCTGGTCCTTCGTTGCCATTCCGCTCGTCGTGCGCGGCAGCGCCCTCGGTGTCCTCTGGCTGGTCGCTACGCGCCGAGGCAGGACGCTGCGCGAGCCCGAGAAGGACAGCGTCGTACGGGCCTGCTCGGTGATCGCGCTCGCGCTCGCGGCGGCATCGGCGGCATCGGCATCGGCGGCCGGAGCGCCCGGAGCGAGCCCCCAGACGACAGCGACGCGGCGCACCGCCATCTCGGGACACTGAGCCGTCGCGCACCAGCGCGAAGCGTGAGCCGACCGGGCGCGCTGGCGGTACTTCCTCGGCATGGCCGCCGCGCTCTCCTTCGTGCCCCGGCTGGGCCGGTCGGCGGCGTATCCTTCGCACATGACCGCCTCGCGAGGACCGCAACAGACCCGCTCGGGCGCTGGGCCGTCCGATGC
>JAYTZB010000732.1:0-7792 GCA_043742085.1 Polyangiaceae bacterium | reverse complement strand
GTCCCGAAGCACATACGCGCGCAGGGCGGCCTCTCGTGCGACTGGCGCGGCGTGAAGAACGAAGGGGGCGCGGCGCTCGCCGCCGCGCGGACCGGCGCCGTCGTCGTGAGAGCTTCGGCACCCCGCCCCGCGCGTTGACTCGCGCGTCGCGTCACGCTTCGCTGGCGCCACTGCTCGTGACGCCGCCGGGATCGCCCGCCGTGTCGACCGGCGCATCCGCAGCCGGTGCGTCCGCGGGCGCTGCGCTCTCGCTGCCGGAGACCGCGCCGGTCGTGTCGTTCGCCTGCACGTCGCTCGCGGCGGTGCCGTTGCACGACGTACAGGTCTGGTCGTTGCTCGCCGTCGTCGCCGCATCGGCGCCCACGGTGGCGTCGGCGACCTGCGTGGCTTGAGGAACCGTGGCGTCGGGCGCTGCCGGGTCGGTTCCCGCTGCGGGGTCGGTGCCGGCGCTGGGGTCGGCGGGGTCGGCCGGAGTCTTCGCCGCATCGGCAGCGGCCTTGTCGGCAGCGGCCTTCGCGTCGTCCGTCTTGTCGGCGGCGGCGTCGTCCTTCTTGTCCTGCGCTTCCTGCTTCGCGTCCTCGGCGTCGGCCTTCGCGTCGTCCTTCTTGTCCTGCGCGGCCTGGTCCGCCGCCTTCTTGTCGTCGGCGGCCTGCGTGGCGTCGTCCTTGCTGGCCGACGAGCCCTTCGACGGCGTCGAGGCCGGTGCCTTCGGTGCGGCCGCGGGCGCGGCCGCCGGGGCCTTCACCGCCGAGGCAGCAGGTGTGGCTGCGGTGGTCCCCACGTTCTGGCACGACGCGACGGCGTTCGACGCGCTCTGCGCGGCGGCGACGCACTGCTTCACCTTCACGGCCTTGCTCACCGCCGAGCCGGTCGCCTTCGCCGAGGTGATGCACTGGAGCGAGCTCATGACGATCTTCGTCATGTCACCGCTGCACGCCTCACCGCTGCGGACGGCGCTGCGCGTGATCGACGTCTTGAGCCCCATGCGCAGCATCGTGAGGTCGTGGAACGCATGGTCCGCGAACGTCTGCGACAGGCCCTTCAGCGAGCCGGTCGACGTGTCGCCGCCGTACTCGTGAGATCCCGAGAAGTGCGAACCGTCGAGCACGCGCCCGGTGATCTTCGCCTTCGACGAGTACGTCTTGCCCGCGAACGAGAACGCGACCCCCTTCACGGCGCGGCCGGCGGTGTTGTAGCCGGTGACGATGTACTCGGTCTTGCCGCGATAGATGCGCCACTCGGAGATCCCGAGGACCTTCTTCGTGTCCGCGGTGGCGGGTCCTTTGAACACGGCCTGCGGAGCCAGGAGCTTCGACGAGCTCGAACCGAGCCCTTCGGTGGTCGGCGCAGTGCAGCCGGTGATGCCGGCGATGCCCGTTGCCAAGGTAAGGGCCGCCAGGAGCGACTTGGTGGTGTTCATACGTCTCGACCTCCGACGCCCATCGATTGCACGGCATGTGCCTCGCGGATCGAGCGCTATTCACGGGAGATCGTCGTAGCGAGGCCGGCGCGCGTTCAGGCCGGATCCACGGAGGCACGAACCATGACGATCCGGATCATCCCCTGGAAGGTGAACGTCTCCGCGCTCGCGCGGCCACCAGCGCGGCAAGCGACGCGAGCGACGCGAGCGGAAGCACCGGGGAGACGGGCCCGTTGCCGCCGAGCTTCGAGCTCGAGCTCAACGCGCACGACGATGCGGACTTGTCCTCGAACGCGACGCCGGCGATCCCGCTCGGAGGATAGAGCGCGCATACCGCCATGATGTCGTCGTCGGCGAGGGCGCGCGCCTGATCGGTGCTGCCGTTGCAGCGATCGGACGACTGGCAATAGCTCGGCGCCATGATCGACCCGTCCACGCTGCTGTGCGCGAGGCCGATGTAGTGCCCGACCTCGTGGGTGAGCACGGCCTGGAAATCGATGCCCTGCTCGTTGTCGCTGAGGCGGTACTCGCGCGTGGTCGTGTTGACCTCGATCGAGGAGTAATCGATGAAGCCGTTGGTCTTGCCGTAAGTCTGGTTGGTGAGCGCGAGGGACTCCTCGCCGTCGTCGTACGGCCACGCGTCGTCGCGGAAGTAGATGCCGAAGGAGATCTTCGCCTTGCTCGTCCCGGTCAGCGGGTGCGTGCCGGGGATGTCGTCACCTTCCTCGAAGCGCAGCGACGTGCGCTTGCCGTTGCACGTGACGTTCGACCACGCGTCGAAGGCGCGTCGCGTCGACTCGCGCACCTTGTCCATGTCGAGCTTCGCGGTGCCGCCGGCGTGGAAGCGATACGGCAGCGGAAGCGCCTTCCAGCTGAGCGGCGGGCCGCTGCGCGGGCAACCCTTGTCGTCCTTCGTGCAGTCCTCGAGGCTCGGCTCGCACGCCGTCGAGCGGCAGTAGGCTTGCGCCTCGCGCGTCGCGCCGAGGATGGCGGCCAGCATGCAGAGCGCCGTGACCCAGCGCTTCTTACGTCCTGCGTGCCGTGCCTGAAAACCTTGCTTCAACGTACGCCGCAGCCAGCCGACGCACGTGACGTGCCAGGCCGGGTGATCGCGATGATCACCCCGCAAAGGCCGATAGCGCTTCTCTTGCGGTCGACGAAACTGACGCCCATGTGGATCCTCGACGAGCCAGACCTGCTCTCCGGTCGATGCGTTGGCGGGCGGCATGATAGACATGCACGAAGTCCCCTGTTCTCAGGGTTTTCATGCTCCATCAACCGCTGCGCCGCCCGCAACTCTTCACGGGGATTGTCCTTCTCGCGATCGCCACGTCCCTGACGTCTGTCTCACCGGCCCGCGGTCAGGACGCGCAGACGCAGGCGATGGGCCGCACGCTCTTCAACGACGGCGTCGCGCTCTTCAACAAGGGTGACTTCGACGCGGCGTGCCCGAAGCTCGAGGCCAGCCTCAAGGCCTATCCGGGCATCGGCACACGCGGGAAGCTCGCCGAGTGCTTCGAGAAGCAGGGGCGCTATGCGAGCGCGTACGGCGCGTACCGCGAGGTCGCGCAGCTCGCGACGAGGAGCGGCGATCCCGCGCGCGAGCAAGTGGCGAGCGAGCGTGCGAAGTCGCTCGAGCCGAAGCTCTCCTACGTGACGGTGACGGTGTTGCCGGCGAACGACGTCCCCGGTCTGGTCGTCAAGCGCAACGGGCGCGAGGTCGAGCGCGCGAAGCTGGGCTCGGCGGAGCCCGTCGACGCCGGGAGTGTCGCGTTCGACGTGAGCGCGCCTGGGCGGAAGCCGTTCAACAGCAAGCTGACGGTGACGCAGGGACAAGCGGCGAGGTTCGAGGTGCCGGCCCTGGCGCTGGAAGGCGCGGCGTCCGCGCCGCCGCCCGTGACGCCGGCACCCCCGCCCTCCCCGCCCTCCCCCGTCGGCGCGGACGAGTCGACCGCGCTCTACGGCGATCGTCCGGGCTGGCAGAAGCCGCTCGGCCTCGTGCTGCTCGGCGCCGGCGTGGTGGGTATGGGCGTGGGCGGCTTCTTCGGGCTGTCGGCGAAGACGAAGTACAACGGTGCATTCGACGGCGGTGGCTGCGATCGCGCCACGAAGACCTGCGACGCGCCCGGGCAGGCGGCGGTCGACGATGCGCGGTCGAAGGCGACGCTCTCGACGATCCTCTTCGGCGCCGGTGGCGGGCTCGTGGTGGTGGGCGCCATCGTGCTCCTCACGGCGCCGTCGAACCGGCCGCACGCGCTGCAGCTCGCGCCGACGACCTATGCGGGCGGCGCCGGCCTGACCCTCGGCGGCCTGCTCTAGGCTTTCACTAGATCACGCCGCGCCACGAGGCGCCGTGCGTGCGCCACGCGTGATCGAGGCGCGCCAGGAGTGCCTCATCGAGCGCGCCGCGGCCGACGGCGGCGACGGCATCGGAGAGATGCGCCGCGCTGCTCGTCCCCACGAGCGCGGCCGAGACGCCGCCCGCGAACGCGGCGAAGCGGACGGCGAGCTCGGGCCACGCGAGCGGTGATGGATCGACGGCCATGGCCTGCATGCGGTCCCAGTAGATCCGCACGTCCTGCGCCTCGGGTGCCTCTTCGAAGACCCAGGCGGCATTGGCGAGCGGTCGCTTCGCGAGGACGCCGATCCCTCTCTCGACGGCGGCGGCGACCGCGCCGTCGAGAGAAGCGCGATCGAACGGGCTCACCGAGCACTCCACGACGTCGAAGCGGCGCGACGCGATCGCCGCGGCGAGCGCCTCGTTCTCTCCCGAGTAGCCGGCGAGGCGGATCTTGCCGGCGGCCTTCGCGCGATCGAGCTCACCGAGGATGTCGTCGCGACGCAGCGTTGCCTCGTCGCACGAATGGAGCAGGAACACGTCGATGACGTCGGTGCCGAGGCGGCGCAGCGCAGCGTCGATGCCGAGGCGGATGACGTCGCCCGTCCAGTCGGCGATGCCTGGTACGCCGTAGCCGCCCTTGGTGGCGAGCACCGCCTCCTTGCGCCGTACGCCAAGCGCGCGACCGAGGCGCTCCTCGGAGCTGCCGTAGCTCGGGGCCGTGTCGAACAAGGTCACGCCCTGATCGAGCGCGCCGGCGACGAGCGCTTCGGCCTCCGCGTCGCCGAGGCGTGCTCCTCCGAGCGGGCCCGCACCGAAGCCGAGCGCCGAGACCTCGAGCCCGGTCGCGCCGAGCGCGCGCCTCGGGAGCGACATCGTCACGGCCAGAGACGGTAGATGACGGCGCCCGCGTTCGTCCGGTTGCCGGCGGCGAGGATGCGTCCGTCGGCCTGTACCGCCGCGGCGAACAGCGTGACGTCGATGCCGTTCGCGGTTCCCGCCGCCTCGATGACGGCGCTACCACCAGAGCCGAACGTGGTGTCCTTCTTGCCGTCGGGAAGGATGCGCTCGACCCTCGCCTCCCCGTTCGGCGGCGCGGTGTGACCCGCGGCGATGATCGGTCCGTCGGCCTGGACCGCGATGCCGAAGAAGCCGGCAGCCGCGCCCGCGCCGTACGCGCGCGCGAAGACGGGCGAGCCCTTCGGCGTCGCCACGCCGGCGGTGTACCCCGCAGCTCCTTGCTGAACGTCGCCGGCGAGCGCGATCGAGCCGTCCGCGAGTCGCGCGAAGGCGTTGGCACGATAGGTGTTGCCGAAGGACGCGTTACCGCCGCTGCCGAACGTCGGATCGAGGACGCCTTGCGCGCTTCGCCGCGTGGCGAAGTACGAAGGCAGCGCGCCGCCGATGGTGCTGCCGCCGACGAGGAAGCCGTTGCCGTCCGCCGCGATGCCCACGAAGCGCGCGTCGGCGACCGCGATGGTGGCGCCGCCGTTGAAGGTCGTGTCGCGCGCACCGTTCTCGAGGAATCGCGTGATGATCCCCGACTCGGTCGTTCCGGCGTTGTCGCGCCGCGAGCCCGCCACCACGACGGCGCCGTCGGGTTGCACGGCGACGCCCAGGCCGAACGTGGCTGTCATGGGGACCTCGGCGGGGAGCCGCACGATTCCGTTGCCGCCGAACGTCTTGTCGAGCGCGCCTGTGGGAAGGAGGCGCATCACCGTGAGCTGCCGGCCGGGCGCTGGCAGCGTGAAGCCGACGCAGACGATGTTGCCCTTCGTGTCGACGGCGACGGCCTGGACCTGACCCTCGACGGGTGACGCGACGGCCGTGCTGGTGAGCGCGTTGAACGCGGTGTCGGGGACGCCGTTCGCGGCGTAGCGCCGGATCACCCACCCCGCGAGCGTCGTGCCCATCGCGGCCGCGCCGCCCGCGGCGACGATCTTGCCGTCGGGTTGAACGGCGAGCGCGAGGAAGGTGGAGGCCACGCCGCGCGACGGATCGGACACGAGGCCGTCGGCGTCGAACGTGACGTCGAGCGAGCCCGGCGGATCGGCGACGAGAAGTGGGATGGCGATCGGCGCGAGCGCGGTGCCGTCGGCAGCGAGCATGATGGTCGCCGAGCCCAGCGTCGCGTTCGCGGCCGCGGTGAGATGCACGACCGCGGTGGTGGCGGGCGGCGCGATGGTCGCCGGAGCGGCGGTCACCCCGGTGGGAAGGCCCGAGAGCTGCGCGGTGACGGTGGTCTCCGCGAGCTCCGCTCCGCGCGCGAGGTCGACGGTGAGGTCGACGCTCGCGCCGCGGCGGAGGACGAGCGACGCCGGCGTCACGCCGAGGTGCGAGGCGCCCGCGTCGACGGCCGGGCCGCCCTCCGTGCCGGGCCCGCCGCTGTCGACGTTGCCGCCGTCGCCCGCGGCGCGAACCGTGGTGTCCTCGAAGCCGAGGACGAGCGAGCATCCTGCCAGGCCCGCAAGGCCCGCAAGGCCCGCGAGCGATGCCAGTGTCGCGAGGCGCGCGAAGCTGGCGCGAATGCGGGCGGAGGCCGGCCTCATGGGATCTTACGTAGCACGCGCAACGCTGATATGACTCTGCCATGCGCGTCTCGTTTGCTTCGGGGTCTCGGGCTCGCCGCAGTGCACTCGGGACGTTCGTCTCGACATCACCGTTCGCGTTCGCGCTGGCACTCGCCGCGACGCTGCCGCTGGCGGTCCTGACCGTCGCGTCGCCGGCCTACGCGCAGGAGGCGTCGTCGCAGGACATCGCGCAGGCGCGCCAGCTCGGTGGGCAGGCACAGGCCGCCTACGACAAGGGTGACTTCACCGAGTCCGAGAAGCTGTGGACCGCCGCCGCGAAGCTCTACACGCAGGCGCCGACGCTCACCCTCGGCCTCGCGCGCACGCAGGCGAAGCTCGGCAAGGTCGTCGCTGCGCAGGAGAGCTACAACAAGATCGTCCGCGAGTGGGGCAACAACCCGAACCCGCCGCCCGCGTTCAAGGACGCGGTCGAGGCCGCGAAGACCGAGGTGGTGGCCGTGTCGGCGAAGGTGGCGAGCGTCACCGTCAGCGTCGAAGGCCCCACGAACCCGCAGGTCACCATCGACGGGCAGCCGGTCCCGGCCGCCGCCCTCGGTCTCAAGCGCCCCGTCGATCCGGGCTCGCACAAGGTCACGGCCACCGCCGACGGCTACAAGCCGGCCGACACGACGTTCTCGGTCACCGAGGGCGGCAGCGCCGCGGCCACGTTGAAGATGGAGAAGGCCGCGGGCGCCGTCGCCGTAGCGCCCGTGCCGGGACCCGCAGGAGCGGGACCCGCATCGTCGACCGAGCCCGGCGCCGACGTCGGTACCGGCAAGGGCAGCTCGAACAAGACGCTCGCCATCGTCGCCTTCGGCGTCGGCGGTGCGGGCCTGGTGGTGGGCGCCATCACCGGCGCCATCGCGCTCGGCAAGGCCGGCGACCTGAAGACCGCGTGCGATGCGAACAAGACCTGCCCGGCCACCTCGAAGAGCGACGTCGACAGCTACAAGTCGGTCGGCACCATCTCCACGATCGGCTTCATCGTGGCCGGTGTCGGCGGCGTCGCCGGTGTCGTCCTCCTGCTCACGGCCCCGAAGGACAACGCCGCTTCGGCCAGCACCGGTCGCTACACGACGGTGTCGGTGAAGCGCGACGTCGGGCCCTCGGTAACGCTCACTCCTTATTTTGGCGGTACGTCGGCGGGCGTGACCGGCCGCTTCTGAGCGGCGGAGGCAACGTCACCATGCTCGAGGCGCTCGTCTTCCGTCGGGTCCGCGCCGTCGACCCGTCGCGCGAAGGAAGCGGTCTCGATCGCGAGGTCGACGTCGTCGTCGAGGGCAAGCTCATCACGCGCGTCGGGCCCGGCGCCGCCGACAGCCTCGCGGGCGCGAATGGCGATCGCGTGCGCTTCATCGACGTCGCGGGGGCACTGCTCCTCCCTGGTCTCGTCGACCTCCACGCGCATCTGCGCGAGCCCGGTCAGGAGGGAAAAGAGGACCTGCGCAGCGGCCTCGCCGCCGC
>JAYTZB010000731.1:0-6124 GCA_043742085.1 Polyangiaceae bacterium | reverse complement strand
ACGCGCTCCTTCGGTCTCTCGTCGCCGGCTTCGACGCGCGCCCCGCCGAAGAGCCCGATGCGCAGGAGCCCTCGCCGATTGGCGATCCGGATCCGCGCGGTGAGCGTGCGGGCGACCGGATCGATCTGCTGCCCGAGCACCTCGATGCTGCCGTCGAAATGCTCGGTCGGGTACGCATTCAGCACCACCTCGGCCCGTGCGCCCTCGTGGAGGCGGCCGAGGTCCTTCTCGAAGACGCGGCCCAGGAACCAGGCCTCGGAGAGATCGGCGATGCTCCCGAGCGTCTGGTCGGCGCTGACGGGCTGGCCGACCACGGCATCGCGCTTCATGACGACGCCGGAGATCGGTGCTCGCAGGTTCAGGAGCACGCCGGTGCCGCCTCCTCCTCCCGCGCCCACGGCTGCGAGCTGCTCGGCGAGCGCCTTCGATTCCGCGTCGAGCGACTGCGCCTCCGCTTCCGCGTCGAGGAAGGCTTGCTGGGAAGCGAGGCGATTTTCGACGAGATCCTTCAAGCGGTCGGCATTGGCCCGCGCCGCCTTCGCCTTGCCGGTCGTTGCCGTGTACGCCCCGCGCACCTTCCCGAGATCGGGCACGCGCACGACCACCATGACGTCGCCCTTCTTCACGAGCGCGCCGTCGCGAAAGCGCACGTCCTCGACCCGGCCGGCGAGCGTGGACGAGATGCGCGCGCTCCGGTCGGGATCGGCGACGATCTCACCGGGAAGCACGACGCTCGCACGGAGAATCTGCTTCGTGGCGGGCGCGACCTCGAGCTTGGCGTTGCGAAAGACCTCCGCCGAGAGGTGGACGACCTTCGGGAGGGCCTCGTGCTCGTGCTCGCCGCTGCCCTCCGCTCCGGTCTTGCCGTCTGCGCCGCTCTTGGTCTCGGCGCCGTGGGTGGTCTCGGTCTTTCGCGGGCAGCCCGCGCAGAGCAGCGGGAGGACGAGCGCGAGGGTGAGGGTGAGCGTGAACGTGAGAACGCCACGCCGCGGGGTCTCCTGCGTCGACGTGATCATCGCGGTCCCCTTTCGAGCGGCAGACCTGCCGCACGAGCGAGCTCCACGGATGCCACGCACAGCGCGTGCCGCGCCTCCACGGCGGCACGCAGGAGACCGATCAGCGCCTGTTCCGAGACGAGCGCGTCCCGCAGCGCGAGACGCCCCGCCTCGATCTCGCGCGCGATCGCGTCGATCCCCTGTTGCGCACGGGCCACGCGCTCCGGCGTGAAGGCCTCGCGCTCGCGGCGCCGCGTGTCGTAGTCGGCAAGTGCACCGAGGAGCGCGCCGCGCGCTTGTCTCCGCGCCCGCTCCGCTTCGGTCCCGGCGCGACGCGCGAGCGCGTTGGCCTCGGCGATCTCGCCGTTGAAGGTGCGGCCCACCGGTTGGGGAAGGGGGATGGGCAACGCCACGCCGACACCGAAGACCCGCTCGTTGAAGCCGTCGTTCTGCGCAAACGCCGACACCGTGACGTTCGGCACGCGAGCTCGACCAAAGGCAGTCGCCATCGCCTCCTGCGCCTTCTTCTCGGCCTCGAACGCCTGGACCTCGGGCCGTTCCGACGCGTCGCGACCCGCGGCGATGCGCGCTTCCTCTTCGACTCCGCGGAGCGGCTCGAGATCGCCCGAGACGGTGGCTGGCGCGAACGCGTCGGACCCGAGGAGCACGCCGAGCGTGACGCCCGTGGTGCGCGACCGTCGCTCGGCCGCGAGCTGGCCCTGATCGATCGCTACCCTCGCTGCGTCCGCGACATCGGCGTCGACGGGCGCGAGCGCGCCGCGATCGGCCATCGCGCGCGCGACGCTGGCGATCTGGGCCGATACGACGGTCAGGCGGGACGTGAGCCGCAGCTCCTCGGCCGCCGAGAGCGCGTCGAAGTAGGCGAGCCACGCGAGGGCCGCCGTCTCGCGTCGTGTCGCCACGATACGATGCCCCTGGGCCAGCTGCTCGAGCTCCGCGGCATGCCGTCGGGCGGAGCGCTGGCCGGCGATCTCGATCTGCTGCTCGAGCGACGCCGACCAGTTGGTCACGGTGACGCCTCCGAGGTCGCGCCGCGCGCCGGTCAGTGACAGAACGGGGTTGGTTGGTAAGAGCGGAGCTTGCGCGATGCGCCTCCCTTCGAGGGCCTCGGCCGTCTGGCTCTCGACGCGCAGCGCGAGGCTCGCGCGAAGCACGCACTCCACGACATCCGATCGCGACACCGCACTGCACGACGTCTCGGCGCCGGCACGCGCCGATGCCAACGCCGTCGCGGCGATCGCCGCGACGCATAGGAGCTTTTTCACGATGAACCTCCGGCTCACGTCGCGCGGACGTCGATCGAACGACGGCCGCGCGCAGGCGAGCGCGCGCACCGATGCACGCGCTCGTTCGTCCGCTAGGACGAGAGGTTCGTCAGACGCGGCGGACGGTAGACGCTGAGGCGATGGGTCTGGCGCGGCGCTCCGAGCTCGACGAACCAGGGCTTCAGGACATCGACCTGCGGCGCGAGCAGCTCCACGGCGGCATCGTGCACGTCGGGCGGGAGCGCCCTCAAGAAGCCGCTTGCTCCATGGCACGACGGACATCCCGGCGGGCAATCGTGCGACGGGTCGTCTTCAGAGGAGCAGTCCTCGTCGACGTGCGCGGCGCCGTCGAGCGCGTCCGCGAAGTCGTCGGTGAAGTGGATGACGCCCGTGCAATGCACCGCCACCGTCAGGACCAGGAGGCGCATCGCGGCGACGAGCCAGGCCACCGCGGACCGCCGTCTCCGCCGGGTCGCCGTCCTTGATAGAGGGGCTCGAGCCTGCAAACGCATGAACGATCCATGAACTGATAAATCGATCCCGGGGTCGCCGTCAAGCCGGGGGAGGCGCGCCTCCTTGTCGCGGTCGCGTCAGAAGCGGATGGTGAGCTCGGCGCGGGCGCCGCTGAACGCCGGGAACACGCGGCAGATACCGCTCACGCAGCGAAGGCCGCCGCGGTTCTGACCGGCATAGAGGCGGATGTTCGACTGGCTCGTGAACTTGTAGAGGATGCCGCCGTTGAAATAGTAGGTCGGGAGGCCGATCTGCGTCGTGTACTCGATGCCCTGCGAGAGGATCCACTTCGGCGCGACCTTGAGCGCCGTCATGTGCTCGCCCTGGCGCCACGGTGAGCCGACGAACGAGTCGCCGCGGATGTTCTCGTCGGCCTGCTTGCGCAAGCGATGGCGACCGGCAAATTCCACCGAGTACGGACCGGAGATGTACTTGGTGATCGAGTACTGGAACGCGAGCTCGTCGTAATACGTGTCGCCGGTGGCCTTCACGTCGTGGCGACCGTTCAGGTTCAAGAACGCGATCGACTTGTCGTCGTCGAAGCGCCACTCGGTGCCGACGCTGGCGTCGGTGACGAGGTCCGTCGTGCCGTCCTTGTCGGTGGCCTTGCTGCGACCGAGGGCATCGCAGAGGCCGGTGGGCTGCTCCGACTTCGAGACGAAGTACCCGAACGTGCCGTAGACGAGCACCGTGTCGGTGAGCCGGTAGTCGAGCCGATCGCGCGCACCGGTCGCACACGCGTTGAAGTCGTAGAACATCGAGTCCGCGATGACGGGCTCGGCGGTCGGCGGCGCGGAGTACGCGATGTTGGCGAAGGCCGACGCGCGCGAGACGTTGACCGAAGCGGCGAGGGGATAGAAGTTGCGGTAGCTCTTCATCTCCACGGTGTTCGTCACCGGGCCGCCCGAGCTCACGAGCGAGGCGTAGAGCGCGTTTCCCTCGGTATTCCCCTGCGTCGGTGAGTCGGGGTCACGCTTCTGGACGGCGCCTTCGAGGTAGAAATTGCCGTGGCCCCAGAGGTTGGGGATCTCGAGGGTCTGGCTCGCGTTCACCGTCTGTCGCGATCGATTGCGCGGCGTCAGGGTCGCGAGGAACGTGCTGCGGTCGGCGTCGTTGCATGTGCCGATCGGCGCGTCGAAGGTGCTGTCGTTGACGGTGCCGTTCGCGTTGTAGCTGTACGGCGCGCAGCGCGTGAGAAGGACGCCGTTGGTCGAGAGCACGACGGGCTGACCGCGTCCGGCCGTGATCGATGCCCCGACGATGCGGTCACTACCGAAGAGCGGGCTCACGCCGCGGAGGTCGTTGTTCACCACGTTGGGCAGGAACAGCGCGCGGCCCGACGGCTCGTCGACGCGCGCGACGTTGGCGATGCCGCCGATCAGCGTGAGCGCGAAGACGTCCTTGTTCGCGACGATCTTCGCGCCGAGCAACGTCGTGTCGATGCCCAGCTCGTCGACCTTGCGCATCGAGAGCACGAGCCCGCGTCCGAACTGGACGTACGCATCGCCGGCCGTGACCTCGAGGCCTTCGGTCTTGTAGGTGAGGTAGACCTTCGCGGGATAGACCGCATTGCGATACCGCGTCGCGCCGTCCTTCTGCGCGTTCGACCGGAGCTGAGCGTCGGAGAAGTCTCCGTCCTCGGGACGCAGCGTGTAGACCGACGAGTCGATGCGCGTGCCGAACGTGAACTTCTTCCAGTTGAGGACCAGGTTCAGGCGATTGAGCCAAGCGAAGTAGCCCTGATCGGTGGCGACCTCGCCCTCGCGCGCGTTGAAGTGCTGCGCGACGATGGTCGTCTCGGTGACGTCGAGGGTGACGGGACTGTCGTCGACCTTCGGCAAGTCGACGGCGAGCGCCGCGCGCGGGACCGCGAGCAGGACGGCGCCGCAGAGAGCGGCGAGAGAATGACGAGACGTGCGACCTATCGCCACCAGGGGCGATTGTTACTGCGGCGCGTTCTCTCGCGCAATCCCGTCCATGGCTTTCGCCACGTCCTTCGCGAGGAACTCCTCGTCGCCGGGATTGTACCCCTCACGGATGCTGACGATCTTGCCGCTCTTGTCGATGAGCACCGAGAGCGGCGCCGACTTCTTCGGGTTGTAGAGCGATGCGATGCGCGAGTCCTCGTCGGTCAGCATCGAGAACGTGAGCTGGTTCCGCTTCGCGAATGCCGGAACATTGGCGACCGTCTCCGGCCCGTCCATCGCGATGGCCAGGACCACGAAGCCCTTGGCCTTGTTGGCCTCGTACAGCTTGCGGAGATGCGGGAACTCGGCGACGCACGGCTCGCACCACGTCGCGCAGAAGTTGAGGAGCACCACCTGCTTGCCCAGGTAGGTCGACAGCTTGATGTTCTTGCCCTCGATGTCGCGGGCGCTGAAGTCCGACGCGGGAGCGCCCGCACCGACCGTGGCACCCGAGACGCCCGTCGTGGCGCCGGCACCGCCTTGCGTCGCGCCTTCCTGGCGTGCACAAGCGACAACGGTCGCAGCGCAGAGCGCCACGACCGTGCACATTCCGATTCCCGCCTTCACGAGCTCACTTCAGCGAGCCGTTGTCGATCTTCGCCAGCCAACCGTCGACGTCCTCGAGGATCGCCGGCTCGGCGGTCGTCGCGCCGACGCCCGAGGAGAGGATCTCCATGGTCTCGGCGTTGATGTTCGCGTTCCAGGGGAGCGCGGCCGCGTCGTAGAACGGTCCGAGGTTCTTGTTCGCGGGGTCGAGGAGCTGGGTGTAGGGCGCCTTGTACTGGCTGATCCACTTCTCGAGATCCTTCGACGTCGACGGGGTGCCGGGCGTGGCGCCTTCCGCGAGGCTGATGATCCACGCGACCTTGCGGTCGGCGAGCTTCTGGCGCATCGGCGTGATCGTCTTCGTCTCTTCCTGGCAGTAGACGCACCAGGTAGCGGAAGCCTGGATGTGAATCAGCTTCACCTTGGCGCCCTGGGGGTCGAAGAGCGTGGCCATCGAGATGGGCTGGAGGCCCTTCGTGAGGTCGCCGTCCGGGTACCCGAGGAACTTGTAGTTCGCGAGCGTGTTGCCGGGCGTGCTGCCGGCGCGCGGGTTGGTACCGATGTTCGCCGTCGGGTACGGGACGCCGTCCGGGTTCTTGTCCGGCGCCGTCGCTGCCGCGGACGCGGTGTCGCCGCCGCCAGCGAGGCCCTGGTCGGGCGTCCCCGGAGTACCGCTACCCGTGCCGGTGCCCGTGGTGCCGGTGCTGTTCGTGGACGAGCAGGCAGCGAGCGCGGCGAGCAACGCGAGTGACGAGACGGTGGCGATCTTCATGGGAGTACCTCGGAAGGGGAGCGGGACGTCGACGCGGTCGGCGGG
>JAYTZB010000730.1:0-2428 GCA_043742085.1 Polyangiaceae bacterium | reverse complement strand
AAGGGCCCCCGCCGAGGGCCCGGAAGCGCGGAAAATGTGGTACGTCCGGGACCGACATGCCCGCTGAACCCTGCCCCGCGCGCCTCCGCTGCTTGCCCTCGCAAGCGTCGCGCAACGTCCGGAGATCTCTCGCGTTTGCCGCCGCCCTCGGCGCCGGTTTGTGTAGTCTGCACGCATTTTCCGCGGAGGCGCACGCGGACACGAGCTCCTGGCTCACCGGCGGCGGCGGCTACGGCTTCCAGCACAGCGATTCGCGCGGCGCCTTCGACCGCGCGTCGGCCCTCTCCTTCTCGATCGGCGTCGGCACGCAGCCGACGAGCAGCATCGTGGTCGGCGGGCTGCTCCGCACGACCACGTACTTCTCGCTCGGCACCGACCTCGGCCTCTCGGCGCGCATCGCCTCGGGGAGCTTCGCGCGCGGCCAGTGGGGCCTCGCCTTCGACTTCGGTCCCGGCTGGCGAAGCTGGGGACGCGGCGCCGACTACGGCCGGTTCCCGCTCCACGCCATGATCGTCGGCGGCGCACCGTGGGGGCTGCAGCTCGGCATCGGCGGCGACATCTGGAGCATCGGCGGCGCGCCGGCGGCGCAAGGCGCGGTCGCGATCCTCGAGATCGATCTGCTGCGGCTCACCGTGATGCGTCAGGGCTCGACCGATCGCTGGTGGGAAAATCCGTCGCCGGCCGGCGGACGCATCGCGCCCCCCGGGAATCCCGAAGCGCTGAAGTGAGCCGCCAGCTCCCGCTCTTCGAAGGAGAAAACGCGCCGCCTCGGTCGACCGGGACGGAGCCCGAGATCGCACCGCACGTCACCGAGGAAGATCGCGCGCTCGGCGCACGCGTGCCGTCGTGGATTCATCTCGGCACGAGCAGCTGGTCGTTCCCGGGCTGGACCGGGCTACTGTGGAACGGTCGCCACACCGACGACGAGCTCGCCCGCGCCGGCCTCCGCGCGTACGCGCAGCACCCGCTGTTCCGCACCGTCTCGATCGACCGCAGCTACTACGGGCCGCTGCGCGCGGAGGACGTCGCCGCCTACGCGAAGCAGCTCGACGAGGCGAGCGCGCTCACGCCGTCGCTGCCGCCGTTCCGCGTCGTCTCCAAGGTGTGGGAGGAGATCACGACCGCGGTCTTTCCGAAGCATCCGCGGTACGGCGCGCGCGGCGGCGAGAAGAACCCGCACTTCCTCGACGCGGGGCGCTTCCTCTCGGAGGTACTCGAGCCGTACCGACCCTACGCGAAGCACTTCGGTCCGTTCGTCTTCGAGCTCACGCCGATGCCGAAGGGCGCCCTCGACGAGCGCGCGCTCTCCGCGAAGATCGATGCGTTCGTATCATCGCTCCCCAGCTCGTTCCAGTGGGCGTTCGAGCTGCGCAACGAGGAGCTGCTGACGCCGCGCTGGGGCGACGTTCTCCGCGCGCATGGCGCGGCTCACGTCTTCACGTTCTGGACGGCGATGCCGACCCTGCGGGCCCAGCTCGCACGCATCGGCTCAATTCCATCACGGGTCCTCGTGGCTCGCCTCATGCTCCCGCCGTTCATGCGATACGCCGACAAAAAGGCCGAATTCGCTCCTTTCGACCGAGTCGTCGCGGCGCAGCCGGACATGCACGACGACGTGCTCGCGCTCCTCCGAGCTGCGGAAGAGGCCGACTGCAGCGACGCCTTCATCCTCGCGAACAACAAGGCAGAGGGCTCGGCGCCCCTGACCGTGAAGGCCCTCGCCGAACGAGTGGCTCGCGAGCTCGGCTGACCGCACTTCGCTGGTGGACAGCGCCCGCGAGTTGTCAGAGGCTGGCGGCATGAACGTTCGTCCTGCCCGCCTTGCCGCCTTCGCGTTCCTTCCTGTCGCTACCGTGACCATGACGCTCCTCGCGAGCGCATGTGGAGGAAAGGCTTCTGCATCCGCAACCACGGCGACGAGCGACCCCAACGCGGCGGCGTACACCGCGCCGCCGACCACCGCGCCCACCGGCACGGGAATGCCGACGGCAGCTCCCGCCGCCACCACCGGGACCGGCCCGGCGACGCCGATCGCGCCGATGCTCGCCGCGGGCGTCCAGCCGATCCTCGTGCAGATGGGACAGACCGAAGCGCAAGGCGCGCAGCCCGACGGCAGCCCCTTCGCCGGACAGTTCGCCGCGGGCCAGACGCTCGAGCAGACCATCAACATCAAGGGCAACGGCTGCTACACGATCGTCGCGGCGAGCCTCGGCATC
This sequence comes from Polyangiaceae bacterium, assembly GCA_043742085.1. Lineage (GTDB taxonomy): Bacteria > Myxococcota_A > Polyangia > Polyangiales > Polyangiaceae > Labilithrix. Next base: position 212 of record JAYTZB010000730.1, on the reverse strand, counting down.
CAGCAGCTCGACATCACGCTCGTGATCCAGCCGGCGCCGCAGCTCCAGCCGATCACGGTCGCGCAGAGCTCCGGAGCCGGCGCGAATGCGACGCTCGGCGGCAAGGCCACCGGCTGCTGGCGCAACCCGACGCCGTTCGCGGGTCAGGGCAAGGTCATCCTGCGGGCGACTGCGGGTCAGGGCCTCGCCGCGGCGCAGGTCTTCTCGAAGTA
>JAYTZB010000729.1:0-12186 GCA_043742085.1 Polyangiaceae bacterium | reverse complement strand
TGCGCGCGTGCTGGTGCTGTCGGGATGGATGGCGGTCCCCGAGAGGTCGTTGCCGGCGAACGCGAGGGCGGCGACGCGCGTGCGCAGCGTGCTCTCCTCGATGGCGAGCGTCGCGCCGGCCGTCGCCGAGACGAGGAAGTTGAGACGCGTGGGGCCCGTGTAACGGAGCACCGAGCGCTTCAGGGTGACGTTCGTGCCGGTGTCGAGCGCAACGACGGCGGAGATGCTCTCGCGCGTCTCGACATCGCGGAGGTCGACCTTCGCGCCCTTCGCGGCCCAGACACCGGCGCCGTCGGTGGTGGCGGGCAAGCCGCCCTCGATGACGCTCTCGCTGAGGCTGGCGGTGCCGTTCACGTCGAGGTCGATGGTGCTCTTCGAGATGTAGATCTGCGACGCGTCGAGCGTCGTGGGGTTCGGCACGGCGATGCCGAGCTGGAAATTCGTGACCGACACGCCGCGCAGGACCACATGGCGCGCGTTGATGCTGATGCCGCGCCCGGTGCCGGTGCCGGCGAAGATCACGCGCTCCGCGCAGCGCCCGACGAGCGTGAGGTCCTTGGTGATGACGATCCCGGGATACGTGCCGGCCTCGAGCGCGATGGTGCTTCCCGGCGCGGCCGCGGAGATGGTGGCGGCGAGCGTGGCCGGATCGGTGACGACCTTGGCTCCGGCGGGGAACGCCGCCGAGCAGTCGCCGATCGGTACGCAGGTGTCGCTCCCGAGCGCCGCACGTGTCGCGCCGGTGCAGGCGGCCGCAGGAACGATCGCGAGGCAGGCGAGCCCGCCCTCGGCGTCGCGACCGAAGCCATCGGGGCACGACTCGGGACCGACGGAGGCCACGGGATCGGGCGGTGGCGCTTGCACCGGAGCGGCCTCTTGCGTCACTCCGGCGCCGCCGCCCGCCGAGCCGCAGCCTGGCAGGGCGGCTGCCAGCGCGGCCCCCATGGCGAGAGAGAGGCCGAGCCCGGGTCCTGGGAGGAGTCGCACGGCCGGGGTGTAGCATAAGGTGCGCTACGCGCCAGGACCCCCTTGTTTTCAGCGCTACGGCCGGCCGCCGTGGTAATCGTAGGCGGCCTTGAAGTGCCCTTTCTGCGCGCATCTCGAGAGCAAGGTCACCGACTCTCGAGCCGGGACCTCCGGCGACGTCATCCGTCGCAGGCGTGAGTGCGAGGGCTGCGCCCGGCGTTTTACGACGTACGAGCGCGTCGAGGAGGTGCTCCCGCTGGTCGTGAAGAAGGATGGAAGGCGCGAGACCTTCGACCGCCAGAAGGTCCTCGGCGGCCTCCGGCGTGCTTGCGACAAGCGCGCGGTGCCGATCGCGCGCCTCGAGGTCATCGTGGACGCCATCGAGCGCGAGCTCATCGACTCCGGTGACAAGGAGATCAGCGCCGAGCAGGTCGGCGAGCGCGTCATGGGCCACCTCAAGGAGGTCGACCCCGTCGCCTACGTTCGGTTCGCGAGCGTCTATCGTCAGTTCAAGGACATCGACGAGCTGCGGACCGAGATCGATCAGCTCGCGCGCAAGGATGCCGGCCCCTCGACGCCGACGCCAGACCGCGCGCGGACGCCTCAGTCATGAGCCCGAAGGACGGCAAGCTCACGGGCCGCGCCCCGAGCGGCGCTCCGGCAGCTCCGGCGGGCGGACCGCCCTCGGCGCGCTCGCCGTCTCAGGTGCCTCCGCCGCCCCCCGCTCCGCCGACCGACGACGAGCGCTGGATGGATGTCGCGCTCACCCATGCGAAGAACGGCAAGCCGTCGCCGAACCCGCATGTCGGTGCGATCATGGTGAAGAACGGCGAGCTCGTCGCGAGCGCGCATCACGAGCGGGCGGGTACCGATCACGCGGAGGTCACTGCGCTCCGAGCGGCAGGCGACAAGGCGGCAGGCGCCTCCCTCTACGTCACGCTCGAGCCGTGCAACCACCACGGTCGAACGCCGCCGTGCACCGATGCCATCATCGCCGCGAAGGTGGCGCGCGTCGTCATCGGCTGCCTCGATCCGAACCCGCACGTCGAGGGCGGCGGCGTCGAACGGCTGCGTGCGGCAGGCATCGACGTGGTCATCGGCGTGCGCGAGGAGAAAGCGCACGCCTGGATCGCGCCATGGGCCAAGCACATCACGCTCGGCGTGCCCTATGTCTCGCTGAAGCTCGCGCTCTCGCTCGACGGACGCATCGCGACGCGCACCGGCGAGTCGAAGTGGGTCACGGGGCCCGACGCGCGCGCGAAGGTGCATCTTCTCCGCGCGAAGAGCGACGGCATCGCGGTGGGCATCGGCACTGCGCTCGCCGACGATCCGCGGCTCACCGTGCGCGACGCGCCCGGCAACAGCCCCCTGCGGATCGTCTTCGACACCAAGCTCCGCCTGCCGGCCGCCTCCCGACTCGTGCAGACTGCACGTGAGGTTCCTACGCTCGTGCTCTGCGGGCTGGACGCGCCCCCCGACGCCGAGGAGAGCCTGAACGCCTTCGGGGTGGAGTGCCTGCGCTCGCCTCTGTCCGCCGAGGGCCGCCTCGACGTGCTGGCCGCCCTGCGCTCGCTCGCGCAGCGAGGCATCGTCAGCCTGATGGTGGAGGGCGGCGCCGAGCTCGCGGGCAGCTTCCTGGCGGGGCGCTTCGCGGACGAGCTCCACGTGTTCGTGGCCCCCATCCTGCTGGGCCCGCGAGGGCGCGCCGGGGCCGTCGACTGGGCCGGGCCGGACACGCCCCAGCAGGCGCCGCGCATCGCGACGCCGGCCTGGGAGCTGGTCGGCAACGACGCCTACGTGCACGGCCCGCTCGTCTATCCGGAGTGAGCCACTCGCGCCGGCGCGCATGACGCGTTAAGCTTCTCGGGTCATGGTCCGTACGATCCTTCACTACCCCGACAAGCGCCTCCGTGAGCGCGGCAAGAAGATCGAGGCGATCACGCCCGAGCTCCGCAAGCTCATCGATGACATGGCCGAGACCATGTACGCAGCGCCCGGCGTCGGCCTCGCTGCAACCCAGATCGGCGAGCTCCTCCAGCTCTTCATCATCGACATCGCTGACGCGGAGGAGCCGAGCGACCTGCGCGTCTTCATCAACCCGGAGATCCTCGCGTCCGACGGCGAGGTCACCTGGCCGGAGGGATGCCTGAGCTTCCCGGGCATCACGGAGGACATCGATCGCGCCGCGCACGTCCGCGTGCGCGCCCAGGATCGCGACGGCAAGTGGTTCGAGCTCGAGGCGGAGGGCCTCCTCGCCGTGGCCATCCAGCACGAATACGACCATCTCCAGGGTCAGCTGATGATCGACCACATGGGCCCGCTGAAGAAGCGCCTCACGCACCGCAAGATGGTGAAGCGCGCCGAAGAACAAGGCGCGACGACCTGAGCTGCTGCGTTACCGGCCGGCGCGCTTGAAGATGGCCGGGTCCAGCTTGAGGCCGCGGGTGGCGAGATCGTTGGCGAGGCGCGGGACGACGCCCGATGCGCTGTGGCCGCCTTCGCCGCCTTGGGGGTCCGCCGTGTAGACGAAGATGTCGCGCGCCACGATGCCCTTGGCGTCCGAGCCGCCGAGCTCGGCGATGCGCATGATGCGGAGTCGACCGTCGGCGAGGGCGCTGACCTCGATAGCGATGTCGAACGCTTCGCCGACGACGTCCCGCATGGCCTCGAGGCTGAGACCCGGGCGATGAAGCACGAGCTGCGCGACCAGGCGTGAGAGCGCCTGACGGAGGGTGGGCGCCGAGATCGACGCGAGCACGCCCTCGCTGCCTTCGGCCATCGCATCGACCGTGGCCGCGGCCACGCCGCCGGCGAGCTGCGCGACGACGAGACGATCGGGACGGAGCCGTGCGGCCGCGCGGACGGTGTCCTCGCCGGCCTTCCGCGTATCGACGATCGACAGCGGCACCGCATGCGCGTTGCCGACCGCGATCTCCTCGACGTCCTGGACGACGCACACGCGCTCGCCGGGAGCCGCGCTCGATGCGAGCGCAGAGAGAACGGTGCCAGCCGCTGCGCCCGAGACCAGCACGTTGGCGCGGGCCGCCACGCAGGCTTCGAGGAACTGCGCCATCGGTCGCGAGATCGCGCTCGAACGAACCAGGTCTTCGAGCGTCGACTCGACGCGGCGCCGCTTGCGGATCGAGAGCACGTGGGTCGAGGCCGCGGGCGGCGCGATCGCGACGAGCGACGCGCGCGGCAGCCTCCGCTCGAGGACCGTTTCACCGGGACGCCAGCCGTCGCCGCTCTGCTGAGCAAGGCGCGCGATGACGCGATAGAGAGCCTCTTCGCTGCTGAATCCCGCGCCCTCGTTGACGGTGCTGCCCGAGCGCACCGTGAAGATCTGGTCGTAGCGGACGCAGTGGATCTCGCTGACCTCCTCGTCTTCGAGGAGCGGACCGATCGCGCCGAGGCCGACGAGCTCGCGATGGGCGTCGCGCATCACGCCGTCGAGGTCGACGTCTTGCGGCGCTTCGCCTTCTTCGCGCATCGCGTTCGCCTGATCGCGCGCTGCGCGCTCGATCTGCTGCGCGAGCGCATCCGCGACGATCGGGCTCGCGCGGAGCGCCGAGAGATCGACGGCATCGGCGATGCGGCCCATCAACATGGTGAGCGCGAGGCGACGCCCCGCTTGCGCAGGGCTCTCCTTCGGAGGCGTGCGCCCCGGCGGCGCGGTCGGCCGCACCTGCGGCGGAGGGACCGACGGCGCTTGCTGCATCGACGGCTGCTGCTGCTGCGGCGGAGGAGGCGGAGGAGGCGGAGGCGGCGCGTGCGGCGGAGGCGCCGCCATCGGCGGAGGCGCCATCGGCGGAGGCGCCATCGGCGGAGGCGGCAGCGGAGGAGGGGGCGCCGCGTGCGGCGGCGGAGCCGGGACCGCCGGAGCCTGCGGTGTCGGCTGCACCGGCATCGGCATCGGCTGCAGCGGCTGCATCGGCTGCGCGGTCGCCGGCAGCTGGAGAACGCCGCCCGGCGTCGCGGTGGGAACGCGGCCACCCATCATCGGAGGCGACATCTGGTTGAGCGGCATCGTCATCGGCCGCTGGCCGCTTCCGCTGCTTCCGCCCGGAGGCGGGCCGACTTGCATCGGCTGCGCGGGCGGGGGCGCGGCCGACTGCAAGCGCGCCTTCTGCACCGGCGCGCTGTCGTCGGGATCCTGATCGAGCTGGTAGTTGCCGGCCTCGGGCGGACGCGTCGGCGCTTGCTGCTGCTGGGGCGGAGCGTTCGAGACGTTGTTGGCCTGCGGCCTCGGCAGCGGCGCGCCCGGCGGATGCGTGGGCGCCTTCAGCGTGACGGCGGGCGGGTTGTTGACCTGACGCGGCGGCGGAACGTTGTCGCGCGCGAGCGTGCGGATCGACTCCTCTTCACCTTGCGACGTGGCTTCGGGCGGGGCGGCGGAAGCGCCGTTGGTCTCGAGACGCAGCACGAAGTCGCCGATGTAGATCTTGTCGCCCTCGCGGACGATCGTCGCCTGCGCGATCTTGCGACCGTTGACGTAGGTGCCGTTGGTGCTCTTGAGGTCGGTGACGATGAAGCGACCGTCGCGGAAGAGCAGGCGCGCGTGATGCTTCGAGACGTTTCCCTTCGGGAGCATCAGGTCATTGCCCTGGACGCGCCCGACGTTGATCTCGTTTTTGTCGAAGCTCTCCCTACGCTCCGCGCCGCCTTTTTCGCTGATGATGATCGCAAACACGGCGTGTCGTCCCTCTGAGCCCGCTATCCCCGTACGAGGCGACCGTTCAAGGGAACGGGCTACCCGGTGCCATCTCGCAACGTGGACGCACGTTGCACGCTATGGCCGTCGGATTTCAACGGGATTGTCAGGGACTTTCGCGCGGTCTGTCAATTACGGGGCGGCCTTTGCGCGAAGTCCCGCAAAGCCCAGGCCCTCGGACCGGGACCTTTTCAGCTCCGAGCCTCAGTCACCGCGCGGTACGCGACGGCCTTTGACCTCGGTAGCGACCATTCCGAGCAGCTCACCGGCGAGGGCCATCACGTCGCGCTCGGCATAGCCGCTCGCGCGGAGCTCGCGGTAGATGGTCTTGGCGAGGATCGCGAGCGCCTTGGGGTCGGCGGGGCTCACACCAGGCTGCGTATCGAAGGGAAGTGCCATGCGGTTCCCGCTACGTACAAGCCCCATGCCATCTCCGGGCGAGGCGAAATTCCCCGATTCCGCGGGCAATCGCACCTCTCGACGGCTCCCGACCGCGAAGGAACGTGCTCATGGACGAAGGTTTCGCCGCGTACCACCTTACGCACTTGGGCTCCGGTCGTGCTTTCGGAAGGCGCGCTCGTGGTAGGGTGCGCGCGATGAGCGAGCCGCCTGGCAAGCGCGCATGGCTCGAGCCGGAGAGCCGTTCGCGACGGCTCCTGTTCGGCCTCGGCATCTACCTCGCCTGCCTGGCGGTGTTCGCGCTCGTCGCCGGAGACCGGCTGACGACGCACACGCCATACAACCACTTCGCGCAGCTCGCTGACGCCTGGCTGCACGGCCGTCAGGATCTGCGGAGCGGCGCGCCCGGCTATGCCGGGAACAACGATTTCGCGGTCTTCGAGGGGAAGACGTTCATCAGCTTCCCGCCCTTCCCTGCGCTCCTCATGCTGCCGCTCGTCTGGGTGGCGGGCAGCCCCGAGAACTTCCGCGACGCGCAGTTCATCGTGTGGCTGGCGGGGATCGGGCCGGCGGTGCTCTGGCTCGTGCTCGAGAAGCTCCGTCGCACGGCGCGCACCGAGCGGACCGAGGCCGAGAACCTCCAGCTCGCGCTGCTGTTCGCGTTCGGCACCGTCTACTTCTTCTCCGCCGTGCAGGGCACGGTGTGGTTCGCGGCGCATGTCGTCGGCGTCGGGTTGACGGCGCTGTTCGTGCTCTTCGCGCTCGACGTCGAGCGGCCCATCCTCGCAGGGCTGATGCTCGGGTGCATGTTCCTCACGCGCACCACCACGCTGCTGGTCGGGTCGTTCTTCGTCTTCGAGCTGATACGTGTAGCGTACACGCGTAAGACGGCGTTGCCGTTGCCGCACGAAGGAGCGCTACGGCGTCGCGTCGAGACCACCCTCCGCGAGCTCGACTGGCCATGGCTCACGCAAAGCGCGAGCCTCTTCGCCGTGCCGCTGCTCGGCGCATTGGCGTTTGCATCGTGGACCAACTCCACGCGCTTCCACGATCCGAGGCCGTGGGCGTTCGGCCACGAGTACCTGACGGTGGGCTGGCAAACCCGCATCCGGCGGTGGGGGCTGTTCAGCTACCACTTCCTCGGTCGCAACCTGGGCATCATGCTCGCGAGCCTGCCGTGGCGCCCGCCGCCTGGCGACATCACGGCCGGGCAACCGCCGTTCATGATCAGCGGTCACGGTCTCGCGTTGTGGTTCACGACGCCGTTCTACCTGTGGCTACTGCGACCGAAGAACGTGACGTATCTGACGTGGGCCGCGGGGCTCGCCGCGCTCGGGCCGCTGGTCATGAACCTCCTCTACCAGAACAGCGGCTGGGTGCAGTTCGGCTACCGGTTCTCGAACGACTACGCCGTCCTGCTGTTCGTGATGCTCGCCATCGGTGTGCGGCGCATGGGCCGCGTGTTCTGGATCGCTGCGATCTGGGCGGTCGCCTGGAACGTCGTCGGTGCGGTGACGTTCGAACGAGAAAAGTACGGAGCGCTGTACTCTCATGATCCCAACGGGGTCTACCAGGCGGATTGACCGATGCGCTCGCCGACACTCTTCATCCTGCTCGCGGGCGCGCTCACGCTGAACGCGTGTGGCAAGCCTCCCATCGAGCCGCGCTACGCGCCCGGTGCGCGACGCGGCAGCACCATCACGGTGACGGCGCGGTCCTTCAGCGACGGCACGCGCATCCCGGTCGATCACACGTGCGACGGCAACGACGTGCCGCCGGAGCTGGTGCTCAGCTCACCGCCCGAGAACACGAAGTCGCTGGTGATCCTCGTCGAGGATCCCGACGCATCGACCGGCGTCTTCACGCACATGATCGCGTTCAACGCCTCGCCGGAGCTGCGCAAGCTCCCGTCCGCTCCGGACCTCGCGGCCGCGGGCGAGGGCGCGCGCTTCGGCCTGAACGACTTCGGCGGCGTCCGCTACCAGGGTCCCTGCCCGCCGAAGGGCGAAGGGCATCGTTATCGCTTCCGCGTCATCGCCCTCGATACGATGCTCAAGCTCACCGAAGGGGCCACGCGCGCCCAGATCGACGAAGGCATGGACGCGCACATCCTCGGCGAGGGCTCGCTGATGGGCCACTTCGGCCACTGACCCTGCGCCGCGTTGCGCGGCGGCGCCGCGCGGATACCTCGGTCCGCTTGCTTCCTACTTCTTCGCGTCACGCGAGATCGTGACGGACTTGATCGTCACGGGGGTCTGCGGCTTGTCCTGCATGCCCGTCGGGACGTTCGCGATCTCGTGGACGACCTCGACGGGCGCGCACTCGCCGAAGATGGTGTAGCTGCTGTCGAGGTGGGCGGCGGCGGCGTCGGTGATGAAGAACTGCGCGCCGTTGGTGTTCGGGCCGCGGTTCGCCATGCACATGAGGCCGGCGCGATCGTGCTTCGCGCCGTCCCACAGCTCGTCCTTGATCACGTAGCCGGGCTCACCCGAGCCGTTGCCCTTGGGATCGCCGCCCAGGATCATGAAGCCCTTGATGATCCGATGGAAGCCGGTGCCGTCATACGCGGGCTTGTTGACCCACTGACCGCTGTTCGGATCCTTCCACGACCGCTTGCCCGTCGCGAGGCCGATGAAGTTCGCAACCGTCACCGGCGCCTTGTCGTCGAACAGCTTGCACTGCAGCACGCCCTTCGACGTGTCGATCTTCGCGACGATCGGGCCCTTGCCCGCGAGGTCCTTCGTCGCGTCCGCCAGCGTGAAGCTGCCGTTCATCGGATCGCCGCCGGCATTCTTGCCGCTCGGCATGGTCGGCGAGCCCGGGTCGTTGGTCTTCGTCGCGGTCGGCGCCGCGGTCTTCGCCGGCGTCGCGGTGTCCGCGGCGGGATCCTTCGTGGGCGCGGGCTCGAGCTCCGGAGGCGGGCCCTTGCACGACAGCGGCGCAAGAAGGACGAGAGACGCGAGAGCAGCGGTGGAGAGCGTGGAGAGAATGACCGGGCGCATCGCCGGCGTTTCTACCACAGGAGCCTCGGGGTGCGCTCGCTCAGCGCGCGCTGGCGGGGATGCCCATGCGCTGTCCGGCGCGGACGCCATGACGCCGGCACCAGCCCGCATTCATCTCGAGGACCCAGCTCGACGGACAACCGACGCCGCGTGTCGCATCGGTGAGCGGCTCGGCGCCCTCGACGATGCCCACCACGAGGCCGTCGTCGTCGACGAACAGCATGTCGAGCGGCATGCATGTATTATGCATCCAAAAGGTGTGATCGCGCCGCTCGCCGAGCCGGAAGAGCATGCCGTGGGCTTCGGGCATCGACATCCGGTACATGAGCCCGCGCTGCAGCTCGGCGTCGGTGGCGACGAGCTCCACGTCGGCCTTGGGGTTTCCCGCTGCATCCGGGAACGCTACCTGAGCCGTACGGAGCTTCGGGATCCCCTCGGGGTCGGGAGGACACGCGGACGCCGACGCGGGGGGCGGGAGCTTCGGCGCATCCTCCGGAGTTGCAGCGATGCAACGCGCCGCCGCGTCGGGCATCGCGACGGCCGACGCTACCGCTGCGGGCACCCCACGGGGCGCCGCCTTCTCGGCGGTCACCGCAGGGCTATCGGTCGTGGAGGTGGGCGCCGGCTCGGGCGGCGTTCGGTTGCAGCCCGTGCTCCCCGCGCTCGCAACCACCAACAGCAGCGCGCCAACGAGCTCGCGAGATGGCCTCATCACGGGCGACTGTTGCACAAAAAACGGCACCGCGTCCGGGCTCGGGGGGGGAAGCCTCAACGCGATGCCGATGACCAGTCTGCGAGCACCGTGCCAGGTCTAAGTCCTCGAAACCCAGACCGGCGCAGCGGCGCGACGTTTCAGTTTCGCAACGCGCGTTGTCAGCGTTGCAATCCGGCCGGTCGGACGGCGGCGCATTGTCGCGAATGCGATACGAGCCTCATGCGCGCAGGCTGCGGATCCCGGCCTGATGGACCTTCCCGGGAAGGGTCCGGCCGACGATGCTCTCGGCGGCCTTCGCGGCCTCGACGAGGCGCTCGAGATCGAGCCCGGTGTCGATGCCCATTCCGTGGAGCATGTACGCGAGGTCTTCCGTCGCGACGTTGCCCGCCGCGCCCGGTGCATACGGACAGCCGCCCATCCCGCCGACGGAGGCGTCGAAGTTGCGGATGCCGAGCTCGAGCCCGACCACGATGTTCGCGAGCGCCGTCCCACGCGTGTCGTGCATGTGCATCGCGAGCGCCTCGTTGGGCAGCTCACCGAGGGCGCGCGCCATGATCTCGCGTGTCTGGCGGGGCGTTCCCGAGCCGATGGTGTCGCCCAGAGACACCTGATAACAGCCCATATCGTGCAGTTTCTTCGCGATCGCGATGGCGCGCGCCGCGTCGATGTCGCCCTCGTAGGGGCAGCCCCAGACCGTCGAGACGTAGCCGCGCACACGCATGCCCGCCTCGCGAGCGGGCCCGATGGTCTCCTCGAACGCGCGGATCGTGGCCTCGATGGTCTTGTTGATGTTCTTGCGGTTGTGCGTCTCGCTCGCGCTCATGAAGACGGCGATCTCGGAGATGCCTGCCTTCGCCGCGCGCTCGAGGCCGCGCGCGTTGGGGCAGAGCGCGCTGAACGTGACGCCAGGCGGGATCGGTCGATGGTTCGGGGCGCCCGATGCGTCGTGGCCGTTCGAGAGCAGCGCCTCGGCGAGCTCGTCGGCGTCAGCGAGCTGCGGGATCCACTTCGGTGAGACGAAGCTCGTGATCTCGATGCGCTTCAGGCCGGCAGCCACCAGGGCATCGACCAGTCGCAGCTTTCCACGCAGCGATACCGTCGCGCTCTCGTTCTGGAGGCCGTCGCGGGGCGACACCTCGTAGAGGCTCACGCGGTCAGGGACTCCGGCGAAGAGGTCGGGCGCAGCCATCCCTATTTCCTCGTCCTCGCGGGCACCCAAGTCAACGTCCCATTTTCGCTAGCGATGAGTATTCTCGTCGAATGACCGACGACGGCCGATCGCCCCCGAGCGCGCTGAAGGGCCGACTCGCCGACGTCTATGTTCCGGCGCTCGTGTCCGGAGCCCTCGAGGCGCTCTCGCGACGCCTCGGAAACCGCGCCACCATCGACGATCCGCTCTACGGCCGGGCTTCGAGCCTGGGCTCGATCGATCCGCTCCTCGCGCGCGTCGCCGCGTACTTCGCCGAGGGCAACGCCGTCTACGAGCACGTCTGTTCGACGACCGGCGTCGATCGCGATGCCGCCGAGGGACGTCTCGCGATGACCATCAACGGCGAGGCTCGCGAGCTCCCCATCGCCATCGTCGCCGAGCGGAGGCGCCTGCGCGAGATCGAGCTCCGCGTCTATTACGCGCCCGAGATGTCGGTGCGCTCGCGCAAGCCGCGCGCAGCGCTCGTGGCCAGCGGACAGGATCTCCCGCCGCTCGCCGACCTCGTCGAGTCGATCGTGAGCGGCGTGAAGAAGGGCGCGGTCGAGCAGGCGCTCGCCGGCTTCGAGGAGGCCTCGCGCATCGTCGACCCCGGCGGGCGTCCGCACGACAAGGCCGCCGGCGCGATGGCGAAGTTCCTCGACGAGCTGGGCGCGCTCGAGATCGCCATCGGCGGCAGCGCCGACGACGGGCGCACCGCATGCGTCGAGGCCACGGTGCGGCGGCGCACCGGCGAGACGGCCCCCGCGCTCTTCGCGTTCGAGCGCGGCCTGAGCGGTCTCGTGCGCGAGCTGCGCGTGTACTGGGACTAGACGATACTTCGACGATGCTTCGACGCGGCTAGACCAGCTTCGAGATCTGCTCGCCGAGCTTCTCGCAGCACGACTCGTACTTGAGATCACCGGCACCGGCGTTGTCGAAGTGGAGGCGCACGTTCGTCGGCCCTTGATCGTGCGTGGGGCACTTCGCTTGCGCGAGGCGAACGCCGACGTCACGAGCCGCTTGCCGGAGCGCGCTCACGACCTTCTGGTTCTGGACGTCCTCGAGCGCCATCGTCTTGCGCCCCACCGCCACCGTCACCCGCACCGGGATCATGCGCCCGATTCTACCACCGTCATGGCAGGCCGTCGTCGCCGCGTGCGCCGAGCTGGATGCGGCGCTCGACCTCGGCGAACTTGCGCGCTGC
>JAYTZB010000728.1:0-4923 GCA_043742085.1 Polyangiaceae bacterium | reverse complement strand
GACGCCGATGTCGTAGAACCCCTTGGCGAGGTTCTTACGCAGGCCCTTGATCTGCTGGAGCGAGTTGTGGAGCTCCCCGATCTTGGCCTTGATGTCCTCTGCCATCACGGGCGTGCGAATCGTCGCGCGCGCGCTGCCCGGCAAGGGCGGCTCGGCCGCTCGGGCACGGGCCTCGGCCGCGTGCTTCGCGGCGTGGCGTGCAGCCCAAGGGGCAGCGCCACGGAGACCGAGCTTACGCTTCGGTGCCTCCGCGGCAGCGCTCTTGTCGGCCTTTCCCGCAGCAGGCTTTGCTCCATTCTTGGAGCCCTTCGCCTCAGCTGCTTTCCCCTTCGCAGGCTTCTTCGTCGCTGCCATTTCCGTCAGGCTCATAAGGTAGTCCGGTGCCGGCGCCATTGAAGAGATCCGCGGGCTGCGGAGGGCTCGACCCGGACAATCACTTGTGGCGGCCATACCATTGTCGTCGTTCCGCCGTCCAGAAATCGTTGGGAGGTTGCTCTAGAAATCCGAACGGTTGGCCGCTCGCTCGTGCGGCTGGCACTCCGCTACCTGTATAGTCCGGCTCTGCGATGGCGATCCTGACTGTGCCCACCGATGCCGATCTCGACGCTCTCCTGGGGGCGTTCGACCTCGGCGAGAAGCGGTCCGCGACCGGCATCGAGGCCGGGACCGTCAACACGAGCTACGCGCTCGAGATGGGCAAAGGGCGCTTCTTTCTTCGGATCTATGAAGAGCAGCCGCAGGCCGGCGCGGAGGCCGAGGCGCGCCTCCTGCTGCATCTCGCGGCCTCCGGCGTCCCGACGCCGTCGCCCGTCCCGGCGCGGGACGGCGCCCTGGTCCACGTGCTCGCCGGCAAGCCCGCGGCGATCTTTCCGTGGGTCGAGGGCGACATGCTCTGCCTGAAGGCGGTCACGCCCGCCGCGGCTCATGCCGTCGGCGCAGCGCTCGCACGGATGCATCTCGCCGGTCCCGCGGAGCCGGTGGCGACGTCGCTGAGCGGCGGTCGGTTCGGCGCCGATGATCTCGTCGCGCGCTGTGATCGCGTCGCGAAGTCGACGGACAACGTCGCGCGCGTCCTCGCCGAGCCGCTGCGGGACGCCGTCATCCGCCTCGACCGCAAGCGCCGCGCGGATCTCCCGCGCGGCCTCGTGCACGGCGATCTCTTCCGCGACAACGTCCTCTGGCACGACGGGAAGATCGCCGCGCTCCTCGATTTCGAGAGCGCGCACAAAGGGCCGTTCGCCTACGACCTCGCGGTCACGATCCTCTCGTGGTCCTTCCGCGACGCGTTCGACTTCGAGGTCGCGCGCGCCATCGTCGCCGGCTATCGCGAGGTACGCGAGCTCGAGGAGAGCGAACGAGAAGCCCTCTACGTCGAGTCGGTCTTCGCGGCGCTGCGGTTCACCATCACGCGCATCACCGACGACGCCGTCCGCGTCGGCAAGAAGTGGCAGCGCTTCGTGGCGCGCCGCGAGGCCATCGAGCAGCTCGGGACCGCGGGCCTGCGGGAGGCGCTCGCGCTGTGAGCCGCGGTCCGGGGTTCGTCGTCGCGCTCGTAGCATGCGCAGGCACGATGCTCGCGCCGGCGTCGGCCGCCTCCGCGCCTGCCTTCGATCCCGACGCGCAGTCGCAGTCGCTGGCGCCGGAGGCGCGGGTGCTCGCGCAGCCCGATCGCGGCTACGCCTATGCGACGCCTCAGGCGTACCCCTCGCTCGCCTGGTTCATCGTGCAGCTCATTCCGAGCCCCGAGGTCGCGGTCGGACGCGTGCACACGCCCGACGCCAGCACCGCGGCGGCATTCGGGTTGCGCTGGCAGGTCACTCCGCTGCTCTGGTCGTGGGGGACGAACCGCCACGCTTCGCGCTGGCGCACCTTCGTGGTCGATCCGCTGGCGCGTCACAGCGGCTCTCTCGAGCTGACGGGGACGGTAGAGTACTTCTTCGGCAACGTCGATCGCGCGATCGTGCGACCGGGGTTGCGCGGATACTTTCCGCTCGTCCAGCGTGGTGAGTACCTGTCGATGTCGCTCGGGACCTCGACCTACGCCTACGACGCGAAGATGCGCGTCGCGTATGACGTCGGCGCCTACGTGCTGTGGGGGCTCTTCGGCGTGCAGGCCACGATCGCCCCGGAAAATGGGCCTTTGACCGCCATCGGCACCTTCCGCATCCGGTACTTCTGATGCGGTCTCGCGCTCTCTCACTCGTGGCAGCGGCGCTGATGCTCGCCCTCGGCGGCGGCGCGCTGTCGGGCTGTCGGATCATGCGCGCGTCGGGGAAGGCGACCGCCTCGCTCTTCGAGTCGCCGCGCAAGGTCACCAAGCTGAAGGACCCGATCGACAAGAACGCACGCCTCGCGGTGCTCTGGATCGGTCATGCGTCGGCGCTCGTGCAGATCGACGACAAGGTGGTGCTGACCGATCCGGTGTTCACGAGCAGCGTCGGTCAGCTGTCGAAGCGCGTGGTGGAGCCTGGTCTCGATCCCGAGAACCTTCCGCCCGTCGACGCGGTGGTCATCTCGCACATGCACTTCGATCACCTGTCGCTCGGCAGCCTCGACACCATCGAGCGCAAGGTGCGGATGCTGCTGATGCCGCCGGGCGGCGTGACCTACCTGACCGACTTCGCGTTCCCGGTGCTCGAGCTGCGTCCGTGGCAAGCGTACGAGAAGGACGGTCTCCGCGTGACCGCGGTGCCCGTCGATCACGTCGGCTATCGCTACGGCCTCGACGACGCGTGGATGAAGGAGTCCTTCACCGGTTACGTCATCGAGTACCACGGCCTCAAGGTCTACTTCGGCGGCGACACGGCTTATGACCAGAAGCTCTTCGTCGACGTCGCGCAACGGTACCCGGACATCGACGTGGCGCTGCTGCCGATCGGTCCGATCGAGCCGCGCGAGCTGATGCGCCGCTTCCACATGGATCCGCGCGAGGCCGTCCAGGCGTTCATCGACCTCGGCGCCAAGCGCATGGTGCCGATCCACTACGACACGTTCGTCAACTCCACCGACGAGCCCGGCGACGCGCTGCATGAGCTCACCATCGCGAAGAAGAAGTGGGACCTCGGCACGCGCGAGATCGTCCCGCTCGCTGTCGGAGAGCGTCGGGTCTTCGTGAAGAAGGGCGAGGGACCCGAGGTCGCTTCGCCCGCGGGCGTGCCTGCGAAGACGACGCCTGCGCCCGCGCCCGCGCCGGCCGACAAGCCGAAGCCTGCCGACAAGCCGAAGCCCAAGGACGACATCCCGGACGACCAGAAGCTCGACTGAGCGTCGTTCAGTCGGTGCACACGTGCGGAGAAGCGATGGGACGTCGCAGCGCCCCGGTCTTCATCGCGAACGTCTGCTGGGCGGCGACGAGCGCCGAAGCCGCGACGCAAGGCTCGAGGCGCGCCATTCGAGTCGCCCACGCCGGGTCCTGCTCGCCGGCCGCGATGACGTAGAGATCGAGCCACGATCCGTACGTGAAAGAGCCTCGTAGCTTCGCCGGCTTCACGGCCTCGAGGACGTCGAGGGCCAGGATGTCCGTGCTCGTCAGCATCGGCTCGTTCTGCGGCAGGTCGCCGATCGCGCGGAGCGCACGTGCGTTGTAGAAGCTGAACCACCTCGCGGAGTCGGAGTCGCCCATCGCGAGGGGCATGGTGCTCTTCAAGCGATCGACGAAGCGCTGCACGTTCGGGGGCATCGACGCCGTGCCTCCGGCCACGCTCACTCCCGCGAGACCGTAGGAGTCCCCGGTCGTGCCCTGTTCGAACGGCAGGTTGAAGACGAACGAGCGCGAGGCCGCGGCAGGCGCGGGCCCGAACACCCACTTCTGGAAGTACGGCACCCACTCCGAGTACACGCCGTCCTTCGACGGTCGCGCGCCCGCCTTCTCCATCACGGCGAGATACTCCGCTTCGTCGTCCGTGACGACCCACTCTGCTTCGACGACGCCTTCGTACATCTGTGGCCCGGGGATACCCACGGGGTGAATCACCTCGGCGAGCGTATCGCTGTACGCGTTCATCCAGGCGCTCACGTCGGTCGGCGTCAGCGTCGCCGGCTTCAGAGCGAGGAGCGCCTTCGCGTTGCGACGCAGCTCCGGGGTCATGGCTACCTTCGCCTTGTAACGGGCGTAGTCGCGGTGGTCCGGTCCGCCCTGGAAGACGAAGTCGACGTCCGCCTTGTGGAGCGCGCCGACGCCGGCGGCATACACGTACTTGTCGAAGACCGGGGTCCAGCAGGCGCTGTAGCTGTATGCGTTCTCCTCGGCCGGCGGGTGCGCCGCGACGAGCGCCGTCATCTGCGCGTCGGAGACCTCGGCGATCGGCTTCTCGAGCTGCGGCTCGAGCGTGTGGACGACCCAGTCCCAGTAACGAAGCGAGCACGCGGCCTGCGGTGAAGCGTTGGCGCCCGCGTCGCCGGTGTACGCGGCCTCGCTCGTCGCGGAGGACGCGTTGTCGGAGGCGCCAGAGCAACCGAGTAGCGTGAACGTCGCGAGCGCAGCACCGACGCTGGCGGCGGCGCGCGTCACAGGCTTGTTGAAGGAGCGCATGCATACACGGATGCACTATGTGTGCCTTGCGCAGCCGCCCAGAAATGGCGCGTTTCCAGTGCGCCGTGCGAGTCGTGGGATGGACCGCCGGGTCCATCGCGATCCATGGAAGACGTCAGACCGCTCACGTTTCGAGCGCCGTCTCCGCGCGAGGGATCTCTCTGCATTGCCATCAGCGCCTGAGTGTCTAGAATTAAACTGCGCGATGTCTTGGATTGAAGGGCCGTCCTCGTTCGTCTCGTCAGCACGCCCGGAGGGCAGGGGCGCCCGCCGTCGGCGCTCGGACATCGGCCGCTCCAGGCTTCATCCGGTCGTGGAGACCAGGCTCGCAGAGCTCCTCGGCGAGCACGAGCAGCCCGCCATGAGCGTGCTCATGGCGGAGATGGCCGTGC
>JAYTZB010000727.1:0-2483 GCA_043742085.1 Polyangiaceae bacterium | reverse complement strand
CGCTTCCTCCGCGTCCTCCTCTTCTTCCATCGAGGTTCCATGCGTCTTCGCTCGCTCGCCATCGCTCCCCTGCTTCTCGCGTCCGTTGCCTTTGTCCATTGCGGCGGTGGCACCACGACCGCCCAGCCCGTCCCCGTCGAAGGCGGCGCTGTCCCGGGTGACGAAGCCGGGGCGGAAGTCGATGGCGGCTCCGGCGGCAACCCGGATGCGATCGGCGCGACGACCTCGTCCAAGGTCGACCTGCTGCTCGTCGTCGACAACTCCGCGTCGATGGGTGACAAGTCGAAGCTCCTCGCCGCGTCGCTCGATCCGCTCGTGCGCAAGCTCGCCTCCGCCGGCGACGTCCACCTCGGCGTGATCACGTCTTCGCTCGGGACGCTCGGTGGCGACCTCTGTCCCGACGGCAACGCGCATCAAGCCTCCAACGCACGTCTCAGCACCGTCGGTCCCAACGACACGCCGCTCGCGAGCGCCAAGCAGGGCTTCCTCTCCTTCGGCGGAGGCGGCTCGACCAACGTCGACACCTTCATCGCCGACGCGAAGACGCTGGTGAACGGCGTGGGCGAGAACGGGTGCGGGCTCGAGGCCCAGCTCGAGAGCATGTATCGCTTCCTCGTGCAGCCCGATCCCTGGGCGTCGGTGGCGGTCGACTCGAACAACCAGGCGAGCCTCCAGGGCACCGACGACGTGCTGCTCGCGCAGCGCAAGGCGTTCCTGCGACCGGACTCGCTCGTGGTCGTCGTCATGATCACCGACGAGGACGACTCGGTCGCCGATCCCCTCAGCGTGGGCGGCCAGGGCTGGGCATTCATGAGCAACCAGTTCCCGGGCTCGCCCGTGTTCCGCGCCGACGGCAAGAGCACCACCGCGCCGCGCGCCACGAGCGCGTGCGCCGTCGACCCCGGCTCGCCCGACTGCACGTCGTGCGGCTTCGCAGCGACCTGCAGCGCAAGCGATCCCGCGTGCCAGAAGATCAAGAACGACCCCAACTGCTCGAAGTCCGGCGGCTACTACGGGCCGAGCGAGGATCAGCTCAACATCCGCTTCCAGCGCATGAAGGAGCGCTACGGCATCGATCCCCAGTACCCGATCTCCCGCTACGTCGACGGCCTGACCAAGTCACTCGTGCCCAATCGAAACGGCGAGCACACGAAGACGGGCACGACGACCGCCGCGTACACGGGCACGCCGACGTGCACCAACCCGCTCTTCGCGGCGGCGCTTCCCGATCCGGGCGGCGAGCTGTGCAACCTGGCGAAGGGTCCGCGCGGCAAGGACCTCGTCGTGTTCGCGTTGATCGGCGGCGTGCCCGAGAGCCTCGCCGGCGCGACGCCGAGCTGGCAGAAGATCCTCGGCACCGATCCCGGTGCGTTCAATTACGAGGGCATCGACACGCATATGATCCAGTCCGCCACCGCGAGGCCCGGGCTCCCGCCGCCGAGCGCGACGCGTGGCGACAACGGCACCGACCCGATCAACGGGCGCGAGTGGGACACCGCTGCGAATGACTTGCAGTATGCATGCACCTTCGCGCTCCCCACGCCGCGCACGTGCACCGCTCAGGACCAGAGCTGCGACTGTGCGCAAGCGTCGAGCAACCCGCCCCTCTGCGGCGCGACGCTCGGCCAGCAGCTCCGCGGCAAGGCCTACCCGACGGTGCGCGAGATGCGCGTCGTGAAGGCGCTCGGCGACCGAGGCATCCTCGGCTCGATCTGCCCGGGCAACGTGGCCTCGGGTTACACGGGCACGATGACCACGCTGGCGGACCGCCTCGCGCCTCATCTCAAATAAGAAGAGGAGGGAGCGCTCAATCGGTGCAGGGGACGTCGGCGTACGGGTCGACGTCGTCGCGCTTGCTCGGCGGAACGATCGTGACCTGGAGGCGCGTCTCGCTGATGCGGCGGTGACGCTGCTCGGAGCGTGGGTCACGCGCGCTATCGCCGTTCGCGTCACGCTTGTCATCAGGCCCATGAGCTATGGGGAGATGACGCGACGCGACTTCTTTGTTGGCGAACATGGCTGACATACACGCAAGCTACGTGCCCCTCCGAGCGGGGTCACGAATCCGGCACAAATGCCCGATGACGCGGTGCGCGTGCGCAACGCGATTCGCAGTCGAGCGTGAACGGTGCGCCGCGTACCGTGGTCGTGGACGCACAGGTTAGGATTCGACGCAGCTCGTCATGAAGGAAAGAGCCGGCGGATCCAAGCTCGGCGACTACCGCCGCAAGAGGCGCCCCGAGGCCACCAACGAGCCGTTCGGTGGAGAGCTGCCGG
Source organism: Polyangiaceae bacterium (assembly GCA_043742085.1). GTDB lineage: Bacteria > Myxococcota_A > Polyangia > Polyangiales > Polyangiaceae > Labilithrix. The sequence goes on along the minus strand of JAYTZB010000727.1, from coordinate 206 downwards.
TCGATGGGCGCGCCTCCCAGACCCGCACGCTGTCGGGCGCCTTCGTCGTGCATCTCCATGATGCGACGAGGCGTCACTACGACCTGCGGCTCGAGGTCGGCGGCGTGCTCGCGAGCTTCGCGGTGCCGCGTGGTCCGAGCCTCGACCCCGACGAGAAGGCGCTCGCCGTGAAGAGCACGCGAGCAAGGAGCGCGTGATCACCACGG
>JAYTZB010000726.1:0-10984 GCA_043742085.1 Polyangiaceae bacterium | reverse complement strand
CGACGCGAGTGACGAGGAGCTGGCCCTCGCGCTCGAGCTGCGCCGCCTGCGCGAGGAGCTGACGAAGGCCCTCGCTGGCGTGAGCGCGTGCGGGACGTGTGCTCGCGGGCACTCGCTGCCGCACGGTCGCTGGAACGGTGGCCAGTGTTGCGGCGGTCACACGGACGGCGTCTTCACGGACGACGAGCTCGCCTCGCTTCGCCTCTCCGGCACGACGCCCGCGCGCCTCGCTCCGCCGCGCTCGGATCACGCAGGCTGCGCATTTCGCGGCCCGGAGGGTTGCTCGCTCGCGGTCGCGGATCGACCCAACCTCTGCGTGCGCTACGTCTGCCGCGAGCTCGAGGGCGAGCTCCACGAGCGCGGCTCCGTGACCTCGGTGAAGGCGATCGCCCGTCAGCTCGGTCAGACGTTCGACCGGTTCTCGCGTGTGAGAGCTGCGCATTCGAGGTAGGCTTGGCGTGCTCGTCTTCGTGGTGGGTTCGGGGGAGGTCATGGAGCCATGAGTGTCGAGCGAGATGCCGCTGCGGCACAGGCGCTGCTGCACGCGATCATCGGTGATGGCGCCGATGCGATCTTCGTGAAGGATCGCCAGCTGCGCTACACGATGTGCAACGCAACCAGCGAGCGGTTGGTCGGACGACCCTTCGCGGACATCGTCGGCAAGACCGACTACGACCTCTTCGCCGCCGAATCGGCCGACATCCTGGCCGAGCAGGACCGGCGCGTGATCGAGACGGGGGCGACCGCGACCGTCGAGGAGCGTCTGATGCTCGGCGGCCAGTCGCGCGTCTTCGTCACGACGAAGTTCCCGCTCCGCGCTGCCGACGGGACGATCCAAGGCTTGGTCGGCGTGGCGCGCGACATCAGCGAGAATGTCCGAGCGACCGACCGCCTGCGAGCCGACGAGACCTTCCTGCGGCTCGTACTCGATGCGATGCCGGTCGGTGTCGTGGTGATCGATGCGCAGGGCGACATCGTGCTCGGCAACGACGCCGCGAAGCGAATCTGGGGCGAATCCATCGTTCATGGCAACGAGCGGTGGCGGCGCAGTCGCGGCTGGTTCCGCGCCACCGGCGAGCTCGTGCAGCCGCACGAGTGGGCCTCGGTCCGCGCGCTGTTCGAAGGCGTCCCTCAGCTCGATCAGGTCATCGACATCGAGTCGATGGACGGTACCCGCCGTACGATCCGGAACTCGGCGGTGCCGATCGCGCAGTCGACCGGATTTCGCGGAGCGGTCATCGTCAACGAGGACGTGACCGAGCGCGTGCGTCTCGAAGAGGGCCTCGCGCACGCGCGGAAGATCGAGGCCATCGGACAGCTCGCCGGGAGCGTCGCGCACGACTTCAACAACCTGCTCACCATCATCATGAGCTACGTCGACATCCTCGGCGGCGGCGTCGAGTCCGACGAGCAGCGACATGCCGATCTCGCAGAGATCCAGAAGGCCGCCGAGTCGGCAGCAGCGCTGACGCGGCAGCTCCTCGCCTTCGGACGGCGAGAGGTGGTGCAACCGAAGAACGTGAGCCTCGAGAAGGTGGTCGCGGGCGTCGAGAAGATGCTCGGGCGTCTGATCGGGGAGCACATCCGCATCCGCACCGACTACGCGCCCGTGGCGAGCAACGTTCACGTCGACCCGTTCCAGGTCGAGCAGATCGTCCTGAATCTGGCGGTCAATGCGCGCGATGCGATGCCCGACGGAGGTAGCCTGACGATCGCTACGAGCAACGTCGAGGTGAACGGTGGCCGTTTCGCGCGCCTCTCCGTCACCGACACCGGCACGGGAATGGACGAGGGAACGCGTGCGCGCGCCTTCGAGCCGTTCTTCACCACGAAGGATCGGGGGCGCGGCACGGGGCTCGGCCTCGCCACGGTGTCGGGGATCGTGGAGCAGAACGGAGGCACGATTCGCGTCGCGAGCGAGCCCGGTCGCGGAACGACCTTCGAGATCGACCTGCCCATCGCAGGGGCGCCGACGGCGAAGGACGCCACGCCGGACGGCGCGGCAACGCTGCGAGGGACGGAGAAGATCCTGCTCGTCGAGGACTCGACGGCGGTACGGCTCGCGGTGCGCGCGATCCTCGAGCGATACGGCTACCAGGTGCACGACGTGGGAGACGCTGCGGCGGCGCTCCTCCACGTCGCAGACGACAGAGTCACTGTCGACGCCCTCGTGATCGACGTCGTGCTGCCGTCGATGAACGGCCCGGACCTCGCGGCAGTGATCCGGACCAAGCGACCGGGCGTGCGCGTCCTCTACATGTCGGGCTACGCCGCCGAGGAGATGCCGAGGAGCGGACCACCCTCCGCCGGCAGCGTGGTCCTCGCGAAGCCTTTCTCGGCCGACGTGCTTGCCCGCGCGCTCCGCGAGGTGCTCGCCGCCGTGCCTTGAAGTGCGGTGCCGCGCTCCAGCGGCGCGGCGTCAGCGCTGCGACTGCCGGGGCACGCCGTGGCAGTCACACGTCGCGGTGCACGTCGGCGAGCAGGTCGTCGCAGCCGGTGCGATGGGAACGCCGTGGCAATCGCACGTCGCGGTGCACGTCGGCGTGCATCCCCTCGCGGCGGGAGCGGCCGGCGGCGTGATCGGCGAGCCGTGGCAATCGCAGGTCGAGGTGCACGTCGGCGAGCACGTCGTGGCGGCAGGCGGAGGCGTGGGCATCACGTGCCCGGCGGGCGCCGCGATCGGGTTGCCATGGCAATCGCAGGTCGACGTGCACGTGGGAAAGCAGACCGACGTCGACGCGGCGATGGGGCGGCCGGCGCAGTCACACGTCGCGGTGCACGTCGGCGAACAGCGCGGCGCGACGATCGGATTGCCGGAGCAGTCGCAGGTCGAGGTGCACTGCGGCGAGCACTTGGCCGCGGCGACGATGGGATTGCCGGAGCAGTCGCAGGTCGAGGTGCACTGCGGCGAGCACTTGCCCGCCGCGAGCCCCGATGCCGTGTTCGGTGAGCCCGCGCCGACGAATCCGTTCGCGGTGTTGGTGCCCGTGGTCCCCGTGACGGCCGGCTTCGCCGCTCCGACCGTGGTCGGGCCGACGAAGGCCTTCTTGCCCGCGACGGTGCTGACGGCCGTGGCCGCAGGGGCGACGCTGGGCGGCGCTGCCGTCTCGACCGGAGGTAGCGCCGGCTGCGCGACGCTCGCATCCTCGGCGGTGACGACGCCGGTCAGCTCGGACAGCTTGCTTACATCACAACCCGTGACGGCTCCCAGCGAGGCGAGCGAAACGCAGGAAACCAACGACGCGACGATCCGGAAGGACATGAGCCTGTTGGTTCCTGACGTTTTACGCATGCTTGCAGCTCCCAGGCGCCAATGCTCGCACGAAACAGACGGTTTGACGCCAGTCTGCGCCGTTCGATTCACGACGATTCACGACCGGCCGGAGATTGGCCGTGAGCTCACGGATGAACCACGCAGCCTCCGATGATGTCGCCGTTCCACTTCGCGCGCAGCGCGTCCTTGAACGCGACGAGCGGAAAGGTGGCCGAGACATGGGGGCGGATGAGGCCGCGCTCCGCCCACGCGAAGATCTGCGCGAGGCGGGGAGGGCGTAGCGACGGATCGTTCACGCTGGAGATGACGGTCGGGCAACCGAGCACATCGAGGCCCTTCATCATGATCAGATTGGTCGGCAGCAGGTTGGCATTCGGCGCGCCGCGGCCGCCCTTGCCCCGCGCGACACCGGGCGTCGATGCCCAGCCCACGATCAGGAAGCGAGCCCCGAAGCGGACGCAGCGCAGGCTCTCCAGCGAGACGTCCCCGCCGACGCCGTCGTAGACCACGTCGACGCCACGGCCGGCGGTGAGCTCCTTCACCTCGGTGCGGAACGCGCGTGCTCCGGACCCGTCGTCTGCGGCGCGGCAATCGACGACGTGGTCTGCGCCCTGCTCCTTGACGACGGCGAGCTTCGCTGCGGAGCGCCCCGTCGCGATGACCTTCGCGCCGACGAGCTTGGCGACATGCACGGCGGCGAGGCCCGTCGAGCCGGACGCACCATTGATCAGCACGGTCTCGCCGGCCTGCAAGCGGCCGCGCGTGACGAGGCAGTGGTACGCAGTCTCGTAGTTGCCGAGCAGATTGCAGGCTTGATCGAGCGACAGTGTGCCGGGCACGCGATGCACGGCCTCCGCCGGAGCGACCGCATACGAGGCGAAGCCTCCGTAGGCCTGATAGGCGCCGAGCGAGCGCGGCCCCGCGAGGAACGGATCGACGAGGACGGCGTCGCCGACCGCGAGCGCGCCAGGCACGTCGTCTCCCTTCCAGGCGACGACACCTGCGTACTCGAGGCCGGGACAGTACGGCGGCTTCGAGAGGTGCTGGTACTGCCCGCTCGTCATCAGGAGATCGACCCACCCCACCGCTGCGCTCTTCACGGCGATGACGACGTCGCGTGAGGAGAGCTTCGACGTGTCCGGCGCGGTCATCGCCTCGAGCGACATGTGCTCGTCGATCGCCTCGAGCGGATCCTCGGCGAGCTCGTGGACGACGACTCTGTGCCCCGGCGCGCTCACTACGCGCCTATTCGGCGAGCCAGCGCAGCACCTGCTGCGCGATCGGGTGGTACGTCCCCGAAAGGCGCGCGAAGAGATCGCGTGCGAGCTGCTTCGTCTCGGGTCGACCGTCGAGCGCACGATAGAGCGGCTTCAGGTACTTCATGCGGCCGGTCGTCGCGAGCACCTCACGGACGCGCGGGAGCGCCGCGGCGTAGCCCGATGCGCACGCGACGACGAGCCAGCTCACGAGCACCTCGGGGTTCTTCGACGCGGTGAGCGCGAACGTGGCATCGAGCTCCTCGCACGTCGCGATGGTCGAGGGCCTGGGCATCGTCTCGAGATAGAGGTGCCACTCGGTCGCGCTCCACGCGCTCCCTTCGTCCTTCGTCGGGATGCGACCGGTCACCTTCTGGATCTCGGTGAGCCTCGCCGACTCGGGTTTCCAGAAGACCGCGGGGAGGAAGGGCGCGTCGATCCAGGCCTTGGCGTCGACCTTCGCGAGGAGCCCGGGTAGCTCCTTCTCGACGAGCGCGAGAAAATCGTCAGTGGTCGCCACGCCGAAGCGATGCGTTCGCAGCCACGTGGCGAGCAGCGCGTCGAAGGCCTCGCGTCCGGCCGTGACCTCGAGCGCCTTCAAGAAGAGATAGCCCTTCTCGTAGGGCACGACGCTGAACGCTTCGTCGGGATCGATGCCCGTGAGCGAGGTGCGCAGCTTGGTGAGCTCGGGCTGCGCTTCCAGCAGCACGAACGCCTCGAGCAGCTTCTCGTAGCCGAGGGCCGCGTGCAGCGCCGCCATCTCCACGCCGTCGAGCGCCTCGAGGATGCGTCGCTCCGCGAAGACCGTGAAGCCCTCGTTGAGCCAGAAGTGCTCGGCGTTCGCGTTCGTCACGAGGTTGCCGGTCCACGAGTGCGCCAGCTCGTGCACGACCACGTTCACCAGGCTGCGATCGCCCGCGAGCAGCGACGGCGTGAGGAACGTGAGCCGCGGGTTCTCCATTCCGCCGTAAGGAAACGACGGAGGCATCACGAGGAGATCGAAGCGCTCCCAGTCGTAGGGACCGAACAGCGTCTCCGCCGCTCGGATCTGATCCTCGACGTGCTCGAACTCCCACGCTGCGGCCTCGAGCTGCGCGGGCTCCGCCCACACGCGCGAGCGTGCCGACAGATCCTTCGACACGAGGTCCCCGACCGCGAACGCGAAGAGGTACGGCGGGATGGGCTGCGGCATCTCGAAGCGCTCGATGGCGCGCTCGGCCTGCACGTCGCGACCGATGGGAGCCGCGGCCATCACCACGCGCAACGACGCAGGGACGTCGACCGCCGCCGTGAAGGTCTGGCGGATCGACGGCGTGTCCTGACAGGGCAACACGCTGCGCGCGTGGATGGCCTGGCACTGCGAGAAGAGATGAGGATGCTTCTTGCCGAGCGTCTGCTCCGGCGTGAGCCACTGGAGCGCCGATGCCTCCGGGGCCGTGCGATAGCGGACGTAGATCGACTCCGCACCCCTCGGCACGGCGATCTCGAGGCGGCTACCGAGGATCGGATCGGCGGCGTGGAGCGTGTGCTCGAGCGTTGCGCCGGCCGCGTCGAGCACGGCGTCGATGGCGAGCGCGCGCGTATCGAGATCGAGCGGACCGCCGGCGGCAGGGGCGACGAACCGCAGCGTGAGGTCGGCGGTCAGCACGCGGGTCGAGAAGTCGACCGAAGCTCGCCAGTCGAACGACTTCGTCCGCGGCTGCGCGTCGTCCGCGTACGAATGAGGGTCGAGACGCGCCATCAGAGACGCCCGCGCTTCATGCCCACGACGACGCTCAGCGCCAGCTCGCTCGCCACGTCCGACGGACCTTCGCCGGCTTGGGGCGGCGCGCCCGGGCGGGGACCACGGAGGCCGAAGCGCGCGCCGTCGCCGCGAGGAGCGCCTCGAGCTCGGTGCGGGTCATGCGCGCCATGGTCGACAGATCTTGCACGCTCCGTGCGCAGCGTTCTGCGGACAGATCGAAGAAGAGAGGGAGCGTCAAGCCGTGTGCCGTCACCATGCCGGCCAGAGGCGTGCCACGTGATGGGGCTCGAGTCGAGGAGAGAATGCGCTGATGCACGTCAACTGCCTACAAGCGCCGACCGATCTGGGCAGTCCCGGGGGAAGCGAGGGAAGGGGCCACGGCGATTCGCGTAGCCTGAAGACATATGAACAAAGTCATCGGGACATCGGTCGTCTGCGCTCTCGGCCTCGTGGTCGCATGTAGCTCGGGGGCCGATCCTGCGCCGGCAACGTTCACGAACGACGTGACGGTGGCGGGCGGCGTCGTCGTCGCCGACGACGGGTTCGCGGCGGACGCGCGCGTCTCCGACGGCCACGTCGACATCGCGACCGCGGGACACGAGGCCGGCCTCGCGAACATCCATGCGGGAACGATCCTCGTATCGCGCCGCAGCTTCACGCATGCCGATCTGAATCCGTACGGCTTCATCCGTCGCGTCGAGAGCGTGACGACGAATGGCGGCGACACGGTGATCACCACGACGCCGGCGACGCTCGCGGACGCCATCGTCAAGGGAAGCTTCGACGCCGTGCTCGTGCCCGAGCCCGACACCCTGCTCTCGATGCAATCGGTTCATCCGCTCGGTGAGCCGGCAGGGGCGGCCCCCGCGGGCAAGACGTTCACGTTGCCGGACGTCGACATCCTGCACACCGGTTCGCAGAACGTTCAGACGGGCAAGGCGCTCGGGATGGGGAGCCTCAGCGTCAAGCTCGTCGGCAACTCGGTCACGGTCGGCGCGAAGCCGGAGCTCACGGGCTCGTTCGATCAGGGCCGGTTGACGGCCTTCCACTCGGCGCTCACCGTGAATTACGACGCCAAGTCGAAGCTCGACATCGAGGGGGAAGGCGAGGTCGCCCTCACGGCCGAGAAGACCATCTGGGAGCAGCACATCGGCAATTACTTCTTCTTGATCGGCATCGTGCCCGTGGAGGTCACCGTCAAGGCGAAGGTCGGCGTCGGCTGCAACGTGTTCGCGTCCGGGAAAATCGGCGCCAGCGCGACGTGGCATGCCCACGGCGCCCCGAAGACCGGCGTCGACTACAAGAACGGCGCGTTCACCTCCATCGGCAATCCCACCGACTTCCAGCAGGAGACCGAGACCGAGGTGACGGCCGAGACGAACGTCGGCGTGCGCTGCGAGATGCCCCTCGAGCTCGACGTCTTCATCTACGACCTTGCCGGCCCGTTCGCGGCGCTCGTGCCGATCGCGCGAGTCGCGACCGAATGGTCGAAGTGCACGCCGCCCAAGGTGGGCATCGCCATCGACGTCTACGACGAGATCCGTCTCGGCGTGAAGGCGGAGGTCCTCGACCACACGACGTCGTGGAACTGGGCCAAGGGGACGAAGCCCGTTCGCCTCTATCCGAAGGCAGAGCCTGCCGCCGTGACGTGTGCGGCCGCTCCCGCCCCGAGTGAGTGCACGAGTGACACGAGCTGTGGAGCGAACAAGGCCTGCTCGTGGGACGGCAAGCACCTGTGCTGCCGCGCGCCCTCCGCCGGCGCGAAGAAGTGCCTCGCGGACAGCGAGTGCGGAGCCGGCGAGGTCTGCGGCTGGAACCTCCAGTACTTCGTATGCCAGACCCCGGCGTGCAACTGAGGAGCCCGCTCATGATCCGCATGACCGCCCGGAAGGCCCTGAACGGACGCAAGAGAGCGCGCGGCGCGACGATGGTCGAGTACGCGCTCCTCATCATCGCCATCATGTTCCTGGCGGCGTTCTCCTATCGCCGACTCGGCGCCTCGGCGCTGAACAACGCCCGCCAGTCGGGCCAGCAGCTCGATACGCGTTAGTCACGTGTTCGTGCGCGCATAAAATTCCGGGACCGGTACCGGGTTGCTCACCGTAGGGCTCGCTCGCCCGATGCGTGTGGTGAATAGTACCGGGCAGGAATCATCGATGACGCGTTCGACATGGTGTTGCGCCCTCGCTCTGCTCGCGGCCGTCGGCTGGAGCGCAGCGTGCGCTTCGAAGGGCAGTCCGACGACGACGAGCATGACGCCCGACGCGGGGCCCGCGGCCGGCGACTGCCCGCCGTGCACCTCCGATGACCAGTGTGGAGCGGGCTCCGTCTGCGCGCAGATCGGAGCGGGCACGGTGTGCGCGCCGGCCTGCCCGAACGGTAACGAGTGCGCCTCCGATCGCGCGTGCAACACGACGCTCACCGCGTCTGGTAGCCAGAGCGATCTGTGCGTGCCGTTGAGCGACGTCTGCGGCGCAGCACCCATCGACGGCGGCGGGCCGGCCGTCGATGCCGCGGTCCCCTACGACGCGGGCGCCGCCGGAACGCCGACCGGCACCGTGACGGCGAACGGTGGGACCCTGTCGCGCCTGCTCTTCGCGGTGGCCGGCGATACGCGGCCCAACACCGAAGGCGACGTGGCCGGCTACCCGACCGCGATCATCACGAAGATCTTCACCGACATCGAAGCGCAGCCAGCGCATCCGCCGTTCGTGGTCACGACCGGCGATTACATGTACGCGGCGCCCGGCGCGACCAGCTCCGCGAACCAGCAGCTCGCGCTGTATCTCGGCGCGCGCTCGAAGTACGCCGGGCTCGTGTTCCCGGTGATGGGCAATCACGAGTGCACGGGCGCCGATCTCTCGAACTGCGGTACGGGGAACACGAACGGCGTCACCACGAACTACACCGCGTTCCTGACGAAGCTGCTGGGGCCCATCCAGAAGACGCTCCCGTATTACACGTTCACCATCACGGCGACCGACAGCTCGTGGACCGCCAAGTTCGTGCTCATCGCGGCGAACGCGTGGGACAGCACGCAGGCCTCCTGGCTCGATGCGACGCTCGCGATGCCCAGCACGTACACGTTCGTGTTCCGCCACGAGTCCGCGACGTCGTCGCCGATGGCGCCCGGCGTGGCGCCGTCCGAGGCGATCATGGCGAAGCATCCGTACACGCTCTCCGTCGTCGGCCACACGCACAGCTTCTTCCACGGCAAGAACGCGCGCGAGGCCACCATCGGCAACGGCGGCGCGCCGCTCTCCAGCAAGAACTACGGCTTCGGCCTGTTCTCCCAGCGCGCCGACGGGGCGATCGTCGGCGACATGATCGATTATCAGTCGGGCCTCGCCGACAATCTGTTCCACATGGTCGTGAAGCCGGACGGCACGTTCACGAAGTGACCCGAGCGAGCCGAGCGAGCACGGAGCCTTGATGGCAAGGCTGGATAGCCGCTGGCTCCTCGTCGGGGCCGTCGCGCTCCTCGCATCGGTCGCCGTGGTCGCGGTGCAACGTGCCGATCGCGAGAGCGCGCGCGTCCTCACGAGCGCCGCCAGCGCCTCGCGCGTCGTCGCGGATGCGGGGCCCGATGTCGTGCTGGTGGTCCCGCATGCGAAGCGTCCCATCGTCCTCGACGGGCAGCTCACCGACCTCGCGTGGATCGAGGAGCCGGTCCGCACCGGCCCTTTCCTCGAGTCGGGCGGTCCTCGCCTCGCGCATCAGTACTCGGAGGCGCGGTTTCTCTGGGGCGACGGTCAGCTCTACGTCGGTCTCTACGCCTCCGACGAGGACATCCGCGCCTCGCACGCAACGCCCGACGGTCCGACGTGGCGCGACGACTCGTTTCGTCTCGCGTTCGACGACGGCGTCCACGAGTACCTCTTCGACGTGTCGGCCCTCGGCGTGATCGCGGACGGCGTTCGCCTGGTGGCGAGCCCCGGGAGCGGCTTCGACTACGCGTGGAACAGCAACGCACGCGTCGCGCACGAGCTCGAAGGCACGGTCGACGACGCCAGCAACAACGACGAGGAGTGGGTGATCGAGATGGCGATCCCGCTCGCATCGCTCGGGCTCGGGGGCGCGCGCGGCGAGAAGCTCGGCCTGTGGGTCTCACGCTGCGACACGCCCAAGGATCAGCCGCGCTCGTGTGGGGACTGGGGACGCACGCACGGTCGTGGCGTGCTCGTGCTCGACTAGGCCCAGGAGGCGATCGTTTCGAAGCTGCATTTCACGCCTTGCGAGGTTGAAAGACCAGGGCGCTATGCGCGACGTGGGTTCGCGGGTTTGCGGCTGGTACGGAACCCGCGTTAGCCCCCATCGCGCCGCGTCGAGGCTTATCCCCCCCCCGAGTCCCGACGCGGCGCGCTTTCTCCTCTGCTCGATGTCGGCCTAGGCTGCGGCCATGACGGCTAGCGTTGGTCGCCTCGGGCAGCTCGCCGACGGCGTGCACGCGCTGCACGATCCCGGCTTCATGTTCCTCGGCCTCTTCCGGGTCGGCTCGCGCATGACGGTGCTTCGCCTCGCGGACGGAAGCGTGCTGGTCCATTCGCCGGTGCCGTTCGACGTCGCCGTCAAGGATGCGATCGATGCCATCGGCCCGGTCCGCTTCATCGTGGCGCCGAACCTGTACCACCACCTGTTCGTAGGCGATGCCGCGAGGGCCTGGCCGGACGCGGCGATCGTGGCGCCCGCGGCGCTCCGGAAGAAGCGGAA
>JAYTZB010000725.1:0-1939 GCA_043742085.1 Polyangiaceae bacterium | reverse complement strand
TTTCGAGGACGCTGGTTGCGGCTCAGGGCTGATTGGTAGTCGACGGTCGGGCGAAGCGCCCGCCCGTCGACTACCGTAACTTCAAGCGCAGCTGGGCTGGTTCGCGGCAGCCGCACAAATTCGCATCGGGTGGTTCGGCGGCCCATGAAGGTGCGCGTTTTCAGTTTCGTACACGCAGGCGAAAAGCACAGCAGGATCGATCACTTGCGCGCTGCCGCCTCGTGGGAGGTGAAAATAGGGTCCCGCCCTGCCTCTCCGTATGCGAAGGCGTTGCCGACGAGCGGAGTGGCGGGGCGGTGGATCGCTTGGATTCCGGCCAGTCGAGCCACCAGCCACAAGGGCCGGGACGGGAGCGCCACCGGCCGTGCTCGCACCCCAAACCGAAGAGGCATGCACGTGAACGACAAGCGACGCTGGGACCAGCGCATAGCACGGTTCCTGAAAAAGAGTCTCGGCGGGCTTCGGCTCGACGAGGTCGACGATCCCCGCGACCCGCGCGGCCGCCGCTGGCAGCTCGATGTCATGCTGACTACGTTTGTGGTCAGCATGGTCGCCGGCGCCAAGAGCCTGCTCGATGTCGAGCGGCTCACGACGGAGATGAGCTCACCCATTCTGCGGTCGCTCGGCATCGGTCGCCGCCTTCCGGACACGACCGCGCGCAACGTGCTCTGCGAGCTTGACCCGTCGGCGCTCCGCTCGCGACTCTACGCCGAGGTGCGCGCGGCGCATCGGCGCAAGGCGCTCGCGCCTGACGACCTGCCCTTCGGCATCGCGACCATGGACGGCAAGTGCACGGCGCTGCCGAGCTGCGACGACCAGTATGCGCAGCGGCAATCGGCGCCGGAAGGCCGCATGGTCGGCGTCCTGCGCACGACGACCGCCGCGCTCGTGAGCAGTCGCGCGAAGGTCTGTCTGGATGCCTCGCCCATCCCTGCCGCAACCAACGAAATGGGGCACTTCGCGACCGCGCTCGACGAGCTCTGCGCAGCCTACGGCAGGCTCGGGCTCTTCCGACTCGTCACCTACGATTCGGGCGCATGCTCGCGCGCCAACGCCGAGCATGTGCGGAACAAGGGCCTCGACTACTTCTTCGCGCTCAAGGGCACGCAGCCCACCCTCGAGGCCGAGGCGAAACGCCTGCTGGCCGGCCGCGCCGCGAACGAGGCCGACGCGACCAGCGAGGACGTGCGCAACGGCAACGTCGTCATCCGCCGCGTGTTCCTCACCGAGGAGATGGCCGGCTACGACGACTGGGAGCATCTGCACACGGTGCTCCGCGTGCAGAGCGAGACGCGCAACGCGGCGGGCAAGATCCTCGCCGGCGACGAGCGATACTTCCTCTGCAGTCTGCGGTGCTCGAGACTCCACCGCGCCCAGTGGCTTCGCGTCGCGCGCCTGCACTGGGGCGTCGAGAACAATGTGCACAATACACTCGACACGGTCTTCGAGGAAGACGACCACCCGTGGATCGAAGCCGACCCGAAGGGCGCACTCGTCGTCGCGCTGCTACGACGCATCGCGCTCAACCTCCTCGTGCTCTTCCGAAGCGTTACCCAGCGCTCTGAGGAGCGCCGCGCGATGCCGTGGGCGGCTCTCATCCGTCACATCTGGCTCGCCCTCGTTCGCGCAAACGCTGACGACCTCCGCGACATCCCCCGCGAGCTCGCCATCACCGCACCTGTCTGAGCCGGGTCCACGCCCCATCGCCCCGCCACCCCCGCCCTTCAGACACGACGGCTGCACAATCGACCCAACCTCCCGACCCCCTCGGGAGAGCGGCGTCGTGCACCCGAAATTCGCCAGGAACCGGACTCCATCCATTCAGGCTCGCTCCATTGTCCCGCTTCGGGACAATGGAGCGAGCCTGCGTAAACCCGCAGGTCGCCTTGACACTACGACCGTATGGTCCGAGACTTGAACTTCCCTTGGATGTCCCCGC
>JAYTZB010000724.1:0-4457 GCA_043742085.1 Polyangiaceae bacterium | reverse complement strand
TTGTCGCAAGCCGCAGAGACGAGCAAGATCGAACCCACGATGCAGCCGAGCCAACGCATGCGGGTCGCTTAGCATGCTCCGCCCGGATTATCGAAGTGCTTACGTGATGGCGCTCGTCACCGGCCTGGGGCTCTCCGTGGGCCTGACGGTCGCCGGCCCCGCCCACGCGCAGCAGGCCTCGTCGGAGAACGACGCGAAGGACGTGAAGGCGTCGATGCAGTGCGATCGCGCGAGCGAGCCGGGTCGTGTGCGGTGCAGCGTCGAGACGCGGATCGAGGGCGGCCGCACCATCGCGTGGGCGGACGTCGAGATCCTGTCGCTGCCGGAGTTCGCGTCGGCATTGAAGGGCCGAATCGGGCCGCAGGACGCGGTCGCGCGGGACGCGACGAGCGCGAAGTGGGGCCTCGGCCTGGTCGCGAGGCGCGCGGGCCAGGGCGAGGTGCGAGCCCGCGTGCGGGTCGTCGCGTGCGAGGCGCCGCGCAGCGCACCCAGCGCAGGCGCGACCGCGCCTCCGCCGCCCTCGCGGTGCGTCCCGGTGACCGTCGAGGTGAAGGCGCAGGTCACGGTCAGCGGGTAATCCCGGCGCGCCGTGCCGCCTGCGCAAAAGGCGCGCCGTGATACATTTCGATCCCATGGCAGGCGAGCCGCTCCGCAAGCGCGCGACATACGAGGACGTCCTGAACGCGCCCGCCAACATGACGGCGGAGGTCCTCGACGGCGAGCTCCACCTCATGCCGCGCCCGCGGCGTGCGCATCTGCGTAGCGCATCCGGCCTGGGCTCGTTTCTTTTCGGGGCCTTCCAGGTGGGCGTGAACGGTCCAGGTGGCTGGACCATCATTTACGAGCCGGAGCTCCACCTCGGCGCGGACCCAGACATCCTCGTGCCCGATCTTGGCGGGTGGCGCGCCGGCCGGCTCGTTGATCGCGAGGACGAGGACGAGCCGTTCATCACCGTTGTGCCCGACTGGGTCTGCGAGATCCTGTCTCCCGGCACGCTGCGCATCGACCGCATGAAGAAGATGCCGATCTTCGCGCGCGAGAAGGTCGGTCACGTCTGGCTCGTGGATCCCCGCGAGAAGACGGTCGAGGTCTTTCGCTTCGAAGGCAGCGGCTACGTGCTCGTCGGCACGTTCGGTGGCGACGAGGCGGTCCGGGCGGAGCCATTCGACGCGACCGCGATTCCTCCTGAATTTCTGTGGGGAAGAGATCGGCCGCAGCCGCCTCGCTGAGCGGTCCGGCAGAGCAGAAATATGCCGGTTTCTTGGCGGTTTCAGCGGCTGTTGGTACGAAATCGAGGATGCACCTCCCCGGGCGCCTGAAGGCGACGACGCTCGGCGACCTCCTCGGCGCGCTTCATCGCGAGCGGTCGACGGGCACCCTCGAGCTGACCGAGAGCAGCGGCCGCGTTCATCGCGTCCACCTCGCGGCGGGCCTCGTGACCGCGGTGGAGCTGGATCGCGCGACGGCGTCGCTCGCGGAGATCCTTCGTCGCGCCGACGAGATCGACGAGGACACGCTTCGTCGCTCGCTGCTCCGGGCGATGGCATCGCGGCGTCTCCACGGCGAGGTGCTGGTGCGCGACTTCCACCTGTCGCCGACGGTGGTGGGACGAGCCTTGCGCCGCCAGGTCATGATCCGCCTCCAGGTCCTCGAGGAGATGGGCGACGCGCAGGTCGGCTTCCGCGTGACGGTTCGTCCGCCACGAGGTGCGCTGGTCGACGCGCCGCTCGACGCGCCGGAGTTCCTGGCGGGCCGGAAGCGGTCACGCGACAAGAACGCGGAGCGACCGCAGAGCGGCACGTATGCCGCGAGCGCTGCCGCGGGGATGCCGGGCGGCTGGGATCCGGCGCGAGCAAGCGCGTACCGCGCGCTGGGGGTGACGTTCAACGCCGACGCCATCGAGGTGAAGCAAGCCTATCGCCGCCTCGTCCGCACCTACCATCCGGATCTCCACCCGGATGCGACGCACGACGAGCGGAAATCGCTGTCGTCGCGCTTCGCGGAGATCACGGCCGCGTACCGCACGCTGGTCGCCTAGCCAGCTCCGCGGATCCGGCGCGTCGACGCTACAGCGCGATGCCCACGAACACCGGCTCGTTCTCGAGCGTCACGCCGAGCTTCGTCTTCACGCCGTCGCGGATGGTTCGCGCCAGCGCCACGAGCTCGCGCGTCGTCGCGCCACCGCGGTTCGTCAGCGCCAGCGCATGCTTCGACGAGATGGCCACGCGGCCGGCCGCGTAGCCCTTCGTGAAGCCCGCACGCTCGATCAGCCACGCGGCGCTCACCTTGGCGCGACCATCCGGCTCCGGAAATACCGGCATCACCTGGCCCGGGCCGAGCAGCGGCTTCACCCGCGCGCGCAGCGCGTCGACGTCCGCCGCCGCGAGGATCGGGTTCGTGAAGAACGAGCCCGCGCTCGCGGTGTCCGGATCCGCGGCGTCGAGGACCATGCCCTTCCCGCGACGCAGCTCGATCACCAGCTCCCGCACCCGCGCCAGAGGCGCACGCTCGCCCTCGGCCACGCCCAGCGCTCGCGAGAGCTCTGCATAGCGAATCGGCACGCTCAGGCCCCGAGGTGCCTCGGGCAACGCGAACGTCACGGCCAGGATCACGTGGTCCTCACGACCTCGGAACACGCTGCTCCGGTAGGCGAAGCCGCATGACTCGCGATCGAAGTCCACGACGCGGCCCGCCTTTCGATCCCACGCGCGGACGCGCACGATGGTCTCGCTGACGTCCTGGCCATACGCGCCGACGTTCTGCATCGGCACCGCGCCGACGAGGCCCGGGATCCCGGCCAGGCACTCCACGCCCGACAGGCCGTCCGCCACGCACCGCGCGACGAGGTCGTCCCATGGCTCCCCCGCCGCCGCCGTCACGTGACACAAGCCGGTCGCGCCGGCCCGAGCGCTCGCGCTCGCCACGTCGACGCCGCGTGTCGCCATCCGCAGCACGGTGCCATCGAAGCCGTCGTCGCTGACGACGAGGTTGCTCCCGCCGCCCACCACGAGGAGGCGCCCCTCCTTCGCGTCGATCTCGTGTACCGCTTCGATCACGTCCTCTTCGCGATCGGCCGTGATCAGCCGGCGCGCCGGGCCACCCAGACGCAGCGTCGTCATCGACGCCAGCGGAACGTTCTCGACGACGACCACGGAACCCATTAACCCCGAGAACGCTCGCGACGCCAACGTTTCAGTCGCGCTCCTGATGTCCGTCCCGCCTCCGCTCACTCCCCTCCCCATCGATCCGGTTCTTCCCGAGGTCATCCGCAGCCTCGGCGAATCGTCGTCGCTCGTCCTCGAGGCCCCGCCCGGCGCCGGCAAGACCACGCGCGTGCCTCGCGCCATGCTCGACGCGAACATGGTCACCGGCGAGATCGTGGTCCTCGAGCCGCGGCGGCTGGCAGCGCGGCTCGCGGCACGACGCGTTGCGGAGGAGCTCGGCGAGCGCGTCGGCGAGACCATCGGCTACACCGTCCGCTTCGAGGACGCCTCGAGCGCGCGGACGCGGGTGCGCTTCGTGACCGAGGGCGTGCTCACGCGCCGTCTCCTCGCCGATCCCTTGCTGCGCGGCGTGTCGGCGGTCCTGCTCGACGAGTTCCACGAGCGGCACCTCCAGGGCGACGTCGCCCTCGCGCTCCTGAAGAGGCTGCAAGAGAGCACGCGCCCCGATCTGCGGGTCGTCGCCATGTCCGCGACGCTCGACGCCGGCCCCGTCGCCGAGTTCCTGGGCTGCAAGGTGGTGCGCTCCGAGGGCAAGCGCTTCGACGTCGCCCTCGAGCACCTGCCCGCGCCCGACGACCGCAAGCTCGATCTCCAGGTGGCCTCGGCCGTGCGCTCGCTCGTGAAGGACGGCCTCGACGGTCACATCCTCGTCTTTCTGCCCGGCGCCTCGGAGATCCGTCGCGCCATGGAGGCCTGCGCGAAGCTCGCGTCGGAGAACGACCTCGCGCTCGTCGCGCTCCACGGCGACTTGCCGCCCGCCGATCAGGATCGCGCGGTCGGGTACTCCAAGCAGCGCAAGATCATCCTCTCCACGAATGTCGCCGAATCAAGCGTGACCATCGAAGGCATCGTGGCCGTCGTCGACAGCGGGCTCGTGCGCGTCGTCCGTCATGCGCCGTGGTCCGGCCTGCCGGCGCTGGGCATCGAGAAGACCAGCCGCGCATCGGCCACGCAGCGTGCGGGTCGCGCCGGACGAACGCGCCCGGGACGCGCGCTGCGCCTCTACACGAAGGCCGATTTCGACACGCGGCCCGATCACGACACGCCCGAGATCCTCCGCGTCGACCTCTCGCAGACGATGCTCGAGCTCGCCGCGTCGGGCGCGCGCGCTCGTGACGTTGTGTGGCTCGACGCGCCCAAGCCCGACGCGCTCTCCGCCGCGGAGGAGCTCCTCGGTCGCCTCGGGGCCCTCGAGACCAACGGCGCGATCACCGACATCGGGCGACGCATGCT
>JAYTZB010000723.1:0-9516 GCA_043742085.1 Polyangiaceae bacterium | reverse complement strand
CGTGCGCAGCGTGCTTGCGCGCAGCGTGCTCGCGGCGCCGTCGAGGAGCGCGAGGCAAGCGGCCCACGGCGCGATGTGGATCATGTTGCTGCAGACGACCACGTCGGCGGGATCGCTCGGCCAGGGATCGCGCGTGACGTCGAGCGCGATGGCGGCGCGCACGCGGTCCGCGGAGAGGTGGTGCGTCCAGGCGTCGATGCTCGCGCACGATGCGCGGTCGGGGTCGGTCGGCTGCCAGCTTGCGACGGGGAGCTGTTG
This sequence comes from Polyangiaceae bacterium, assembly GCA_043742085.1. GTDB lineage: Bacteria > Myxococcota_A > Polyangia > Polyangiales > Polyangiaceae > Labilithrix. The sequence goes on along the minus strand of JAYTZB010000723.1, from coordinate 9,258 downwards.
CGCGAGGAAGGTGGCGTGCTCGCCGGTGCCGCTGGCGATCTCGAGGACGTGGTCTCCGTCGCGGATGAAGAGGACCCGAACGTGCTCCCGGAGAGCGAGGCGCTCGCGCTGATCAAGGGATCGTATGACCTCGTGAAGGCGAAGCTGTCGGGGAAGATGCAGAGGGAGATCGACGGCGCGGGCGCTGCGACGAAGGCCGTCGCGAAGACGAAGACCGGCGCAAAAGCGAAGACGAGCCCGAAGAAGTAGCGCTCGTTCGCCGACCGCCATGACGCCGTCGACATAAAAACGGCTGGGTCCGCGGTGCTACGCGGCCCAGCCGGTCTTCGGATCCCGCGCCGCTCACGCGGGCGCTGGGAAGGACGCTGTCAGGAGGCCTTCTTCGCCTTGATTGCCAGCTTGATCACGACGTCGTCCCGGATGAGATCGTTCGGCATGCCCGCGTAGTTCAGCGAGAAGTCGCGACGGTTGATGGCGAACTCCGCATCGACGCTGGCGTTGTCGCCAGCGACGTTGATCGTCGCCGGGAACGTCACCGACTTGGTGATGCCCTTGATGGTCAAGTTGCCCGTGACGGTGTGGCTCGCGCCCTTCTCTCCGCCCTTCTTGATCTCGGTGGAGACGAACGTGGCCTTGGGGTTCGCCTTCGTGTCGAAGAAGTCCGGCGACTTGAGGTGGCCGGTGAGCTTCTCGGTGTCGGTGGTGATCGAGTCGGCCTCGATGTCGACGGTGACCTTGCTCTTCTCCGGCGCGCCGTCGACGACGTCGACCGTGCCCTTGAAGGTGTTGAAGCCGCCGTCGTGCTTGCCCGTGACCTTGGACCCGACGAACGTCACCTTCGACGTGGACTGGTCGAACGTGTACTTCGCCGCGCTCTGCGAGGCGGTGCCCGCTGCGTTCGCCGACTGCGCGGTGGTCGTGACCGCTTCGCCGGTGGTCGCCTTGCTCTTTCCCTTCGCCGGGTCGTCACAGCCGGTCAGCGCGACCGAAGCCATGCCGAACGTGAGGAGGGCGCCGGCCAGGAAATTCGATGAGATCTGCATGGTCTGGTTCCTTTTCGTCCTGGTCACTTCTGCTTGATGAGCTCGACGTCGAGCGCGATCGCGATCTCGTCGCCCACCACCACGCCGCCGGCTTCCAGCACGGTGTTCCACGTCATCTTGAAGTCCGAGCGCTTGATCTTCGTGGTCGCGGAGGCGCCGATGCGGATGTTGCCCCAGGGATCGGTCTGCTCCGGCGTCGGGCCGTCGATGGCGAGGACCACCTCACGCGTCGTGCCGCGGATGGTGAGATTGCCGACGAGCTCCAGGTTCTTGTCGCCACGGCGCAGGGACGTCGACTCGAAGGTGATGGTCGGGTGGTTCGCGACGTCGAAGAAGTCGGCGCTGCGGAGGTGGGTGTCGCGCTGCGGCTCACGCGTGCTGATCGAAGAGACGTCGATCTCCGCCTTCACCGAGGTGGCCTCCGGCTTGGCAGGATCGAAGGTCACCGTGCCGCTGACCTTCTGGAATTCGCCGCGCACGTTGGAGATCATGAGATGGCGCACGCTGAACGTCGCGTTGGTGTGCGAGCCGTCGATGGTCCAGGTGGTGGTGCGAGCGGCGGTTGTGCCTTCGGTGCTGCTGATCGTTTGCATGGTGTTCTCCTCGTGGTCTGACGCGCCGGCGACTCGCCTGCTGCGCGTACCTGACCGATGCGAAGATGCGCCAGCGGGTTGCCGTCGAATAGCCAAGCTCGGCGGAACGGATTGTTGCTATAGGAGCAACAATCGACGCATCAGGCGATGGTGAGGCAGGACGCGGGTGTCTCGGCGAACGACTCGACCGACGAAGCCATGCTCAGGCCGGGTGGCGGGTGCCCATGCCGAGATTCGCGATGAAGTCGACACGCAGCGGCCCCGCACCGAGCTGCGCGCGCATGTCGTCTGCGACCGCGCTCGCGATGGCGGGCCACGCCGCGCCGAGCTTTGCCTTCATCATGACGACGGGGGCCATCGAGCGCTGCATCGAGGTCCACACCTCGTCGGACGAAGAGGCATCGAACCCGTGGGTGACCTCGCGTACCGAGATGTCGGTGAGCCCGGCCTCGCCCATCTCCTTCTCGAAGTCCGCAGGGGTGCCGAGCGGCGCGGTGCCGTCGTTGGGCGGCATCGGCATGAGCTTCGCGAGCGCACCGAACATGGCGGTGAGCACGGGCGCGCGAATCATCGGGACCCAGCTGCCCACCAGCGCGCGGCCACCGGGACGCAGGACCCGCGCGAGCTCGCGCAAACCGCGCGCGCGATCGGGAAAGAAGATCAGACCGAACATCGAGAACGCGGCATCGAAGCTTTTGTCCTCGAACGGCAGCGCCATGCCGTCAGCGACGCTTGCCTCGAGCGCGAGCGAAGGCTCCTTGGCGAGCGCTCGCTTCAGCAGCGCGATCATCTCCGGGGCGAAATCGATGGCGGTGACCTTCGCTCCCGCGCGCGCTGCCAGGAACGAGAGCGTGCCAGGACCCGCCGCCACGTCGAGGACGCGCGCCGCAATCGGGAGAGGGACCAACTCCAGCGCATCAGCCGCGAAGCGCGCGAGCAGCGGCGCGACCTCCTCGACGTAGGCGCCGGAGACGAGGTCCCAGGGCATCGGCGTCGCCAGGGGGCTCGGAGGTGCGCTCACGACGGCTTCTCGATCTCGACGAGGCCCTCTCCCTGGAAGAGGCACACGCGCGCCACGTCCTGGAGCTTCGGGATGTACTGCTCGAGGTTCTCGAGCGTCACCTGGTCTTGCACCGAGGTGAGCAACGCGAGGACGTCCTTCTCGCGTCCGTCCGCGAACAGCACGAGGTCGCTGCCCGCGTCGTCGTCGTCGGTGACGTGGAAGTGGATCGAGCCGTCGCAGGTGTGATGCTCGATACGCAACACGTGTCCGTTCGGCGACTGGTACTGGAGCGCCAGCGCCCCGAAGCCGCTCACCGTGATGCCAGCATCGCGCAGGGATTGCATGGGGTCGACCCACCCATGGCCGACGAGGTGATCGGCAATGACCTTGGTCGTCGCGTCGGGCTCGTCGTCGTGGGCGTCGCCGGCGGCGGCAATGGTGTCGTTCCGGGCACCCACCGCTTGCATGACGTCTTCGGCGTCGACCTCGAGGACGCCGCACACCTGCCGGACGACCTCCTCCTCCTCGGGCGCGAGGCCGTCGGCGCAGGCGACCGCGCAGGCGGCGCGCACCGCCTCGAACCGGTGCTCGCTGGGAATACGCGCGGGGAGCTTCGCCACGTAGGCGTCGACGCCGTTCTCCGCGATCGAGCCGAGCTCTCCTTCGAGGAGGGCGGGCAGCCGCATCACGTCGAAATCGTCGCCGAGGAGATGGCCGACACGGTTACTGAGGGCGCCGAGCTCCTTTTCGGAGATCTCTCCGTCGACGGCCGAGAAGAGGATGCAGAGTCCGATCTCCGCTTCGATGCTGCGCTGGGTCATGAACGCGCCATGCTCGCATGCCGGCGGCGCGCGTCACAACGGCGACGAGCCGCCGCCTTTCGCCTCTGCCACGGGAGCCGCAGCGACTGCCTCCTCGTCCGCCGCGGGCGCCGCCGGCGCCGCGGGCGCGACGTCCGGTTCGGCGGGCTTCGCCTGGATAGCATCAGGTATGCCGCGCTTGCGCAGGAGCGCAGGGTCGCGCGAGACGCCGAGGCTCTTTCCGCAACGCCGGCAGCGGAACACGATGCGCTCGGGAAGGGGAGTGATCCCCAGCATGCTCAGCTGTATCCAACCCCAAAGCGTGTATTCCGCATCCTGAGCGACCTCGCGATGTCCGCGTGTGTGACCGCACGCACACTTTCGTTCGCGCATGGGCGTCACCATAGAGTCGGCCGGCGCGAGTTGCCATGACGACGGCGAGCTCGACCGCCAACTCGGTGGCGCTACCTTCCGCCACACTGGTTCGGCGTGCCCGCGCCCCGCACCGAGATCCCGCTTCCGCAGGCGGGAGCGCACGCAGCACCACAGCGGCGCGGACGTTGCAGCTCCCCCGTCGGTCGACGCAAAGAGCAACCACGCACTCTGCTTCGTCCATCAAGGAGTCGAGCGGGTCATGAGAAACGTAGTCGGTATCCTCCTCGCAGCCGCGGTCGGGATCCACTGCAGTGCTCCTACCCAGTCTCCGGATCCGACCTCGTCGGAGCCCGAGCTCGTTGCGTCTCCGGGAGCCGCTCAGACCGAGGCGCCGCAGCAGGCGGCCCCGCGCGCCGACGAGCAGCCGGCCACGAGGATCGACCGTGCGGCGCCGGCGGCAGCAGACTTCGCGCCGCTGATTCCCGAGGGCGCCCATGCGCACGTGACCTCCACGATCACCGATTCCACCGGCGCGTCGTTCGCGACGGGCACGTTCGAGGGACGCGTGATCATCGGGGGCATCGCCATCCAGAGCAAGGGCGACAAGGATGTGTTCCTGCTCAAGATCGATCCCCAGGGACAGTTCCAGTGGGTGCGCTCGGTCGGCAGCGGGCTCACCGAGAGCGGGCCGCGCGTCACGCTCGAGGACGGCACCAATCGCGTGCAGATCATCGGTACCACCAACGGCCGGATGGACTGCGGTTCCGGCCCGCTCGGCACGTGGAGCTCGGAGACGTTCTTCATCTGCGTGTTCGGAGGCGCCAAGGGCGATGCGGTGTCGGGCGGCGTGTTTCCGACCGGCGCGCCCTGAGCTGCTCGATCGAGCGTCCCGCAAGGCGTCTTTCGCGTTACCCTGCGCGGCATGAAGCGCATCGGTCGGACCGGATTCGTCGCGATCACGTCGGTCACCCTTGCCGCCGTCCTCCTCGGCGGATGTGACGAGGACAAGAAGAAGGAAGAGCTCCTCGCGAAGTCCGCCTCGTCGCCATCCACGGCGGCATCTCTCGATGCCGCGCTCGCCATGCCGACGGCGACGACCTCGGCGACCGCCGTCATGGCCACCCCTGCGCCGAAGAAAGACGTCGTCTGCCAGACCGGCCCCGATCTCACGCTCACCGATCCGGACATCGAAGCTCAGGTCCGTCTCAAGCTCGCGAAGCCGAAGGACGCGCTCAAGATGAGCGACCTCGCGAACGTGAAGTCGCTCGACCTCACGAAGAAGAAGGACCTCGACGACCTCGACCCCTGCGTCTTCCCCAAGATGACGGGCCTGAAGCACCTCTATCTCGGACCCGGGAAGCTCAGCGATCTGAAGCCCATCTCCAACTTGATCCGGCTCGAGTCCTTGCGTGCGTCGATCAACGAGGTCGAGGATCTGAAGCCGCTCGAGAAGATGGCGAGCCTCGACGTCCTGGATCTCGGTCGAACCCACGTGCGTGACATCAGCTCGCTCGCGTCGCTCACCAATCTCACCGAGCTGCAGCTCGACAACACCCAGGTCTCCGACCTGAAGCCGCTCGAGAAGCTGAAGAAGCTGAAGATCCTCAGCATCAAGAATACCACCGTGACCGACGTGAGCCCGCTCAAGGGCCTCACCGATCTCAAGACGCTCAACGTCGAGGGCTGCGCGATATCGAACCTCGACACCATCCAGCCGCTCATCGGCAAGGGACTTCGGATCGTCACGAAGTAGCTGGTTCCTGGGCATCGCAGCGATCGGACCGTCGCGGGAAGCCCGTCGCGGTCTCGTGCGTTAGGCTCCCACCGTGATCGCGCGTGTCCTAGCCAGGAGGGACGACGCGCGGGTCGCGTCGTTCGTGACCGCCGCGGCGGCGATCTTCCTGCTCCTCGTCCTCGCTGACGATGCCCTGCACCTGGCGCTCTTCCGGTCGCCGGCCGAGCCCATGTTCCTGATCGTCGCGCTGGCGATGGCGGTGGCCGGCATCGGTCCGTGGCTCGCGTGGTCGCGACGCAGCGGGCGTGCCGTTCGGCTGCGATGCGGGGACGGTGTCATCGAGGCGGGGCCCCTTCGCATCATCGCTCGCGACGTCGGCGCGATCTCCGTCGCGCATGCCGCGAAGGGGTCGAGCGTCGCCATCAAGCATGGCAAGCGCGTGGCCTTCCTCGAGGTCGAGCGGGCCGAGGACACGGTGCTCATCGCAGAGGCGCTGGCGACCGGTCAGCCCCACGCCTCCGACGTGGTGGTGCTGCCGCGCTCGGGTGCGATTGCCATCATGCAGATGCTGGTCACGCTCGCGGCCTTGGTCGCGGCGCCGCTCTACTACATGGCGGCGGCGATGCGCGTCGACGTGGCAGAGGCGGGCCTGGCCGATCCGAAGGCGCTCTTCGGGCTCGTCGGTGTGCTCGCGGCCGTGCTCTCGTTCATGTTCCTGGTGATGCGTCAACTATGGCCCAATCAAGCGGTCGCGTTCGGCAGGCGGAGCGGCTGGGAGGCGCATGCGGCGCTGCATCGGGAGCGCGCGCGACTGCGCAGGGAGACGGAAGCCGGAGAAGAGCCTGCTGGTACCATCGAGAAGGTTCGCATCGGAGGGCTCGAGCGCGGCGCCGAGGACATCGGTCCGTGGCTGACGCGCATCGACGCCATCCCGACCGAGCAGCATGCGTACCGAGGCGACGCGTTGAAGAAGGACGTGCTGTGGGAGGCCCTGGGTGACGCCGGGGCTGCGGTGGACACTCGCATGGCCGCGGCACGTGTCCTCCATCGTCGCTACGGCGAGCAAGAGGGCGCGCTGGTCCGCGTGGTCGCGGATGCCGATGTTCGCCTGCGCATCGAGGCCGCGCTCGACGAGCCCGACGATGCCGAACGCCGCCTCGAACGCCTCGGCCCTCTGTTCCGCGCGCGCTGACTGCCCTAGAGTACGCTCGCCATGCGAACGATCGTCGTCGGGGCGGGCTCCGCCGGATCGGTGATTGCGTCGCGCCTCACCGAGGACGAGCGGCACGAGGTGGTGCTGGTGGAGGCTGGCCCCGACTACGTCGACGCCGCAGAACGCCCCGAGGTCCTGCCGGCCGCCCTCCGCGACGGCCGGCAGAACTCGCTCCATGGACATGATTGGGGCTATTCGTACAAAGCGACGGACCATCGCTTCTGGAGCGCGCTCACCATGGGCTTCCCGCGCGGACGCGTGGTGGGCGGCTCATCGGCGGTCAACACGTGCATCGCTCTCCGCGGGATGCCCTACGACTACGACGAGTGGGCATCGCTCGGCCTCCCCGAGTGGTCGTGGGAGCACTGCTTGCCCGCATTCAAGCGGCTCGAGACCGACCTCGACATCGACAACGAATGGCACGGGCAGACCGGGCCGATTCCCATCCGCCGGCACACGCCCTCCGAGCTCGTGCCCTGGCAGGCCGCCTTCGTCGAGGCGTGTCTCGAGCTCGGGTTCCCTCCGTGCGCGGACACCAACGATCCCACGACGACCGGCGTCGGGCCGCATGCGATGAACAAGATCGACGGCCAGCGGATCAGCGCCGCGCGTGCCTACCTTCGCGGCTCGGTGCGCGCGCGTCGGAACCTCACCATCAAGGCGGACACCGTCGTGCGTCGTCTCAAGATCCGTGACCGGCGCGTGCTCGGCATCGAGGTGGAGCGTCACGGGCGCATCACCGAGATCCTCGGCGATCGCGTGGTGGTGTCGGCCGGCGCCATCGCCACGCCCGGCATCTTGCTCCGGTCCGGCATCGGCCCCGCCGCCGACGTCGCGCGCATCGGCGTCGACCTCGTACGCGACGTGGCCGGGGTCGGCGCGCGCCTCCTCGATCATCCCGGGGTCGCCATCTTCTTCTTGCCGATCGACAGGTCGCTCGCGAGGGTCGACCATCCGCTGATCCAGACCGTGTGTCGTTACGGTTCGACGGGCGGCATGGGGCCGAACGACATGCAGATCCAGCCGGGGTCGTTCATCCCGATCCCCAAGATGCCCGTCGCCGGCGTCACGCTCGCAGCGGTGGTCGGCAAGTCTCGCTCCGAAGGTCGGCTCCGCTTCGACTCCGCGCGACCCGGCGACCGCCCCGTGATCGCGACCAACCTCCTCGGCAACGACGCCGACGTCCTCGCGGTCCGCGAAGCCTTGCGCTGGATCGGCCGCCTCGCGAGCACGAAGCCGATCCGCGCGCTCGCAAGGCCCATCTATCCGAGGCGCCAGCCGTTCGACGCGAAGGGTGACTTCGCGGGGCCGCTCCAGCAGATCACCGGCTCTGGCTATCACCCGTGCGGGACGGTTCCGATGGGCGCAGACGGCGATCCCCGCGCCGCGACCGACGGGCGTGGTCGCGTGCGGGGCATCGACGGGCTCGTCGTCGCGGACGCGAGCCTCATGCCGACCATCACGAGCTCGAATACCAACCTGGCGAGCCTGATGATCGGCGAGCGCTTCGGCGAGTGGCTGCGCTGAGGCCGCGCTGACCGAGGCCGTCGCCTACGGCAGCAGCGCCTTCGAGACCATCGTCCACTTGGACGACTTGCCCGCCTTCATGGCGAGCACGGTGGTGACCGCGAGGACCGCCGCGTTCATCACCACGTTCAGCCGCCCGAAGCCGTTGGTCAGTCGCTGGAGGTCAGCGACCTTCTTCCTCGTCTCGGCGGCGGGCTTGCTGCCGCTCTGGATCGGCTCGTTGCTGATGAGCATCTCGCGATCGAGCATCCGCCCGAAGACCATCGCCCCGATGCCGCCGACGAGGGCGCCGCCGACGAGGACGTCCTTCGTGAGGGTGAGCATGCGCGACGTCTTGCCGACCTCGCGCCCGCTCAGCATCGTGCGGCCGGCGATCCACGTGCCAGCCATCACCGCGAGCGAAGCCGCGTTGACGGACTTGTAGCGATCCCACGCCACGTGAGTGACTTTGCCGCGCTCGCGCTTGGATTGGATCTGGGCGACCGCTGGATTCAGCGCCAGCTGTCCGAAGAGATTCCCGCCGAAACCCGCTGCGAGACCGAGCTCGTGGAGCACCCATGCCGTCGTCGAGAGAGTCGCCATGTCCAGAACCTCCTGGTGGAATCGATCGGGAGAGGTCGTTGCAATGACGGTACCGGTCGCAACCTGTGCGGCGTCCGACGCATCGGACGTGCTCCACTCATCCTCATGGCTCCACGGGAGCCCATCGGAGCAAGATGCGTCTCTACTTCTCGCCGGGTGCTTGTTCGCTGTCACCGCACATCGTGCTTCGCGAGGCGGGCCTCCCCGTCGAGCTCGAGCTCGTGAGCCTCAACACGCACAAGACCAAGAGCGGCGCCGACTTCTACGGGATCAATGCGAAGGGCTACGTCCCCGCGCTCGAGCTGCCTGATGGCTCGATCCTCACGGAAGGTCCGGCCATCGTGCAGTACCTCGCCGACCAGAAGCCGGAGAGCAAGCTGCTGCCGG